>SKLG01000330.1 GCA_007123335.1 Anaerolineae bacterium
CCAGCCTCCACAGCGGCATCACAGATCTCGGACAGCGCATCGGTGCCGTCACAGGAACCTTCAGCGCCAAGCGAGAGGCTGAATATCTGCACCCCTTGGGCCACCGCCCAATCGACGCCAGCCATGACATCGCTCATCATCCCCCGTCCATCGGCACGCAGCACCTTGGCCGAGTAGAGGGTAGCCCCTGGCGCCACCCCGCGATACCGTCCGTCGCTGGCCGCACCAGAGCCAACGGCGATACTGGCGCAATGGGTGCCATGCCCATTCCTATCGTGAGGCCCCTCACCGGTGAAATCGGTGGCCTCGCCGATGCGTCCCTCAAAATCGGGGTGCTCGGCATCAATGCCCGTATCCAGAATCGCGATGCGCACATTTACGCCGGTCAGGCCAGTCTGCCACACCCTGGGAATGCCGATGTGTGGCACTGAGGTATCCAAAAAGGCGCGAACCGGACGATCCTCATAGATGCGCACCACCTCGTCATCCTCTTGGAGGCGTTGGATGGCCTCGGGCGTGGCTTCCATCTGGACAAAGGGCCGCAGTCGGTACTGGTAGCCCTCGCGCACGCCACGCATAGGCCGCCGATGGCGCATCACCCGACGGGTAGGCACATAACGAACAATGACCGAGATGCGCTCCTCGGCATCCATCTTGTCGAGGCTACGCAACAGATCCTCGCTCAGCTTGGGGCTATCAGACGCCACGGCTACCTCCTTGTCGCTCTGACGGGACGATCCAGCTCGATACGTCGTACAAAGGGCAATTGGGCAAGATCATCGACGTTGCCCGCCCGGCAAGTGCCGGCCACCGTCTGGGTGAGACCGATCACACGCCGCACTCTCAAGCCCTGCTTTTTGAGCGACGGCAACCGCGCGTGGGCATCGTCGGTGTGCACAATAACCTGCAACTCGGCATCTGCGTCCTTGCGCGACGCCCGGCGCAGCGCACCATCCACCTTGTTCATGGCCCCTCCTTCGCTCAACACGAGATAGCGCGGTGATGATAGTCATACTGGGCTCCTACGTCAAGGCTCAGGCGTCCATTATGGCCTGCGATGGCTGGCCTGCCTCACAGTCTGATGGTACAATCGGTGGGTAGGGTTCGGTTTCGCGTTAGGAGGAAGAATGCAATATACACAACTGGGTAATACCGAGTACCAGGTATCGCGGCTGGGCTTTGGCGCCATGCGCCTGCCGATGGTCGAGATCGGCGGCCAGCAATATGTTGACGCGCAAAAAGCGATTCAGGTGCTTCATCGCGCCTTTGAGCTCGGCGTAAACTATGTCGACACCGGCTTTATGTATTGTCAACAAGAATCCGAGTTTGTCGTCGGCGATGCCATTGAGCAGTGGCCACATAGCGACGATATCGTGGTCACGGCCAAGTGCACCAAGATGCGCGCCGACGCGCCCGGCGACCTGTGGCGCATGTTACAGCATCAGCTCTGGAAGCAACGCCGCGATTCTTTTGATTTTTACCTGTTCCACGGCATCGGCTGGGAGAACTGGCACGAGATCGACCGCAAGACCGGCTGGAAGGCGGATATGCGCCGGGCCAAGGAGGAGGGGCTGGCCAAGCATATCGGCTTTTCGTTCCACGACAAGCCCGAGATGATGAAGCGCCTGGTGGACGAAGGGATCTTTGACCTGGTAACCTGCCAGTACAACTATTTGGACCGTAGCAACGAGGAGGCTATCGCCTACGCCCACGAGCAGGATTTGGCGGTGGTGGTCATGGGGCCGGTGGGTGGCGGGCGGCTATCGGTGCTGCCCAAGGGCGTGCGCCACGCCGAGATCTCGGCCAACGAGGCGGCTGAACTGGCGATACGCTTCGTCCTCGCCCACCCCGGTGTGGATGTCGCGCTCTCGGGCATGGGCAGTATCGAGATGGTGGAGCAGAACGCCGCAGCGGTGGACAAGGGGCCTCTCACAGCGGATGAGGTCGAGACGGTCAATGAGATGATGGCCCGCAACAAGGAGCTGGCCAAACTCTACTGCACCGGCTGCGAGTATTGTCTGCCCTGCCCCAACGACGTGCGCATCCCTCGGGCGTTCGAGCTGTACAACTATTACAAGGTGTATGGCCTTGAGGAGTACGCCGTGAGCCAGTATCGCTCCCTGGTGCAGAGGGGGCAGGATGCCGCCGCCTGCGTAGAGTGCGGCACCTGCCTCGAACGCTGCCCACAGAATATCCGCATCCCCGAGCAGTTGGCCGAGGTAGCAGAGCTGTTTGCCGACGCCGGATAACGGCGTATTCCATGAGCAGACTCGCCCGGCAGCGCAGAGCATGCCGGGCCACGCCAAGAGGAGAACACCCTCGATGACCCATCCTATGTTCGACCTCAGCGGACGCGTCGCTTTGGTCTCCGGAGCGGCCAGCGGCATGGGCCGCGCCATGGCCATCGCCTTTGCCGAGGTAGGCGCCGACCTCATGCTGGCCGACATCAATGGCGCCGGACTTGACGCCACCGCCGCCATCATCGAAACACTGGGGCGGCGGGCGGTGCCCGTCGTGTGCGATGTCTCGGATTGTGATCGGGTTCGAGCCCTGTTTGGCCAACTGGATCGCGAGTTCGGCCGCATCGACATCCTGGGCAATGTGGCGGGGGAGGGCCTGCGGGCCAGGCCAGAGGAGATCGCCCTGGAGCAGGTGCAAAGGGTGCTCCAGGTCCTAGTCATCGGCCGCTTCTGCTGCTGCCAGGAGGCCGGGAGGCGGATGTTGGCCGCCGGCAGGGGGAGCATCCTCAATATCGGCTCCTTGGCCAGCATCACCGCCTTGGGACGAGGGCACATCGCCTACAGCATGGCCATGGGGGCGGTGGCACAAATGACCCGCGAGTTGAGCACCGAGTGGAGCGGCCGCGGGGTGCGGGTGAACGCCATCTTGCCAGCGCAGGTGACCAACGCCGGGCTGCGAGAGCGCATGATCGCTGACCCCAACCTGGAAGCAACGTTCTTGCGCGGCATCCCCGCGGGCCGCATGGGCAAACCGGAGGATATCAAGGGGCTGGCCATCTGGCTGGCCTCCGATGCGTCTACGTGGATCACCGGCGCCCTCATCCCCATGGACGGTGGTAACCTGGCCATGAACGCTGGCGGCTCGCACACCTGGTAAAACAGCACATCGACAAAGGAGAGAGCGATGGGACAGCGACGCATCGTCGAGGCACACAAGGTGGCGCCCTTTTATCCCGAGGGGCTGGAGGACATCTATGCCTCGCGGCTGCTGGTGAAGACAGAAGGGGTGGGCTCGGAGCGGCTGCAACTGGTACATGCCACGCTCAAGCCGGGGGAATCGCCGGGTGGGGGTGCGGCGCATCCCCCTCCTTATGATGAGGCGTATTACATCCTGCGCGGCCACGCTCGCATGGAGTTCTCCGAAGGCGCCGAGGTATATGAGGTGGGGCCCGACACGGCGATCTTTATCCCCGGCGGCACCTGGCACAAGATCATGAATACCGGCGATGAGGACCTCGAATTCTTGACGATCTGGCCTCTGGCGCCGGCGGGGCCGGGGGTGAACGGCGTCTATGATGGACGGTTGCGCGCCTGGGGGACCAGCTTTCGCCTGGTGGAGGAGTAGGGGCGTCTGACGTGCTTATCGTGGCGGCCAGAGAGGATAGGATGCCACGCGATCTAGAGATCGCCACTGTACAGGTCAAACTTGGCCGCCAGGGTATGCCGATCTAGAAACGCCAGCGGAGCGGTTTGCCGACGCCGGATGGAGCGCCGAAGCCCAGTTCGCCAGATCAGGCTCTGGCGAACTGGGGCAGATACCTGGCCTGAGCGGCCAATAGGTCGTCGGCCAGACGCTCGGCCACTGCCAACGACGGCGCACAGCCATCCAGCACCAGGGCGTGCACCACCTTGTCGCGGCTACCCCCCAGCGCCGCTTCCACCACCGTCTCCACCCAGGCCAGACGGGTTGCCAGTGTGCCCACCAGCCCCGCAGACAGCGGCGGCTGCTCCAGCGGGCGGATAGCGCCATCGCCGGCGATCGCCGGCGCTTCCAAGATCGCGCCTTCGGGCAGATTGGGCACCTGCCCCTCGTTGGGCAGATTCACCGAATAGACACGTCCGCCGGCGCCATGTCTATCGCGCACGCTGTCAATGATCTCTAGCACCTGCTCGTGCTCTCCGCCAATGCGCTGGAAATAGTCGTCGGGAAGCGGGTCCGGCGAGAGGGCATCGCGGCGCATCTGACGATAGATCTCGTCGCCGCGAGCAATCGTGTCCTCAAATCGATAAACATCCACGCCCAGCGAGCGGCCATAGTAACGCCCACGGGCAAAGAATTGGGGAAAGAACTCGGTCACGTGGCGGTCGAGCACCGCGGGAAAGGCGCCAAACCGCTCGAACAGGTGCCAGCTAAAGGGCTGGATCTCGTCCAGGAGCTGCTCGTAATCCGTCAGGCCACTGCTCACGCTGGCCCCAGCGCCGCTGTCCAAGGAGGGCATCCGCGCCAGCCGCTCTTTGGCCACCTCGTGCAGACGGGGCAGCGCGTCGACGCGTCCTGTATCGCCCTCGATCCATGTTTCGGTGAACCAGGTGAGATGGTTCATACCCACCGCAGTATAGCCAAAAGACTCGGGCTCAACACCGATTTGTTTGGCGAGATACTTGCCCACGTGCATGACGCCATGGCAGAGGCCGATCACCGGCGCCCCGGTGGCCTTGCGGATGGCGCGACACACCGGAGCCATGGGATTACCATAGTTGAAAAAGAGAGCGTCGGGCGCCAGATCCAGCACATCCCTGGCGATATCGACCATGGCCGGGATCATGCGCAACGCCCGGGACGTCCCTCCGGGCATGACGCTATCGCCCACCGGCTGGTAGATACCATACTTGCGAGGGATGAACACATCCTGCTCCCAGGCGCGACGTCCGCCGACGCCCACGGTGCAGATGATCGCCGTGGCATCTGGCAGCACCGCGCGCCGATCGGTATCGGCCTCTAGCTCGATGGGCGCATCGCCCATGGCGATCATCTTGCGCGCCAGGCTCTCGGCGATTTGTAGCGCATCAACATCCGTATCCACCAAGGCAAGATGCAACGGATCTCCCCGCTCGATCAGATCGGCCAGCAGGCCGCGCGTGAACATGGCGCTGCCAGCGCCGATGAGGACAACTTTTTCCTTCACTATCACACCTCCTGCATCACCACCGCTTGCTAGATCATACTCGCAGCGAAAGGGTCGTTAGCGTATTGTGCCGTCAAAATGATAAGGATCGGTCGGAGGAGGTGCAAGAGGCGACACCGGCTCGGAGTGAGCCGTAAGCGCCGCTCGCAGGCCCGGACGCGGCTGTGAACTCGGTTGCCGCTCAAACTCGTCCAGTGACTGCACCTTGTCCCACTCTGGAACCGGCACGAGCAGCGCCTCGGCAAAGAGCTGCACGATATAGGCGCGATCGTCGATCTCCATAGGCACTTCATTCGTCAAGGCGCCCAATAGTCCACGGGCCTCGGCAGATTTGACCAGCGCAGTATGAGGATTGGTAGGTAGCAGCAGATCGGCGATCATACGCTGCAACGACTGACGCAAAGCACCCTGGTCTTGATTCTTGGTGCGGCGATACTCGGTGATCCAGTCATCGATCAGGGGAATGATCCATTCCTTGGTCACCACCCAGCCGGGACAGGATTTGCTCGAGAAATCGCGATGAAAGTTCAGCTTGTGCACATCGAGGCCCAGCCGCTCGTGCAGCGCGCCGAGCGCCACGATAGTGCTCTCGAGGATGGGATCGGTCGGCTTGTTCACGTCATAGTCGCCGACCATCTCCAGATGGCGCGTGCGATAGTTGTGGCCATAGACCCCGACGCCGTCGTAACGCAGATCGCTGAACAGCCAGATACCATCCTGGGCCACAAACAGATGGGGGCCGGCGGTCCAGCCCTCGCGCAGCCTGCCCTGGCTATCGCGCCAAAGCTGCCGCTCATAATACGCTTTCATGGCCATGATGGTGGAGAGACCGCGCCACGTCTCGGGCGTGGGCTTCCAGGTGTGGTGCAAAAAGATCCGCGTGGGCAGCGGATTGGGGATATCCAACGCCTCGACATAGCGCACAAACTCGTCGTTGCTGAGACACTCGCCAATGATCTCCATCGGCGGCGACTTGATCACCTCTTCACCCGACCTAGTATTGCTGCTCACCGCCCGTGCGCTTACCCGAGGTTTCGGACTCGGGGAAATAGAGCGTGCAATCCCTCTCCAAAGCGCCTTGATAACGTCCATTGCCCCATCCTTCCCATGCCTATGACGTAGCTACGATCAAACCGTCGAGACTGGCTCGACACCCATGGTCTCAGCTATACCAGCGATACCCATGCGCCAGTGCGGCGCGCAAGTCGTCGATCACTCCATTCTTGCCGCGGATGGCCCATCTATCATAACGCTCCCAGCGGTAAAGCACCAGCGCGCGAATGCGCTGATGGCTGACATTGGCGTTCCAGCGATCGATTTCGGCATAGGCCTCGCACACCCAGCCATCATTCGCATCCAGCCAGGCCACATCCTGGTCGGTCTCGGTAATATACACCGGCAGATGGCGTAGCCTCTCGGGGATCGCCTCCATGAAATCGATATAGGTGCGGAACATTTTGCGGCGATGATCAAAGGGCGGATCCATGCGCGCCTCGCTGACGATCTCGCCGGGGTCTGGGGTGCGCCCGTAGGTGTGCAGGGCGATGCCGTCGAGCCCGGCGACGGGCCCGTCGCCACTCAAGGTCGTGAGGATATCGCGAAAGTAGATGATCCAGTCGCCACTGGGATTCTGGGGATAGGGGGTCTCGATATTCCAGGGTCCCACAGCGGCGATGACGATCTGGTCGTGCTGATGCCCAGGCCGCCGTCGGATCTCGTCACGGCACAAGCGAAACGCCCGCGCATACATCTCGGGGGTAATAGCCTGACCGTTCACCGGCCCGCCCGGGCGCTCCGCCGCCAGATTCGGCTCATTGGCGATGATCCAGATGTGGCAGCCCTGAGAACGCTCGCAAAAGTTGCCGCAGCGTCGCGCGAATGCCTCGTAATGATCGGAATGGGGCAGGGTGCCCTTTTCGTGATAGCCATAGTTGAGCCGCACCATGACGCCATAGCCCTCATCCCGTAGATCGGCATAGGAGCGCGAGCCCCAATCCTGCGGATCGGCGCCCAATTCCTCGGAGATGACCACCCAACCCTTATGGCCGGCCCAGCCCATCAGGTGCTCGCCACCGCGATCATGGAGACCATAGAGATAGGAAGACTCGCCTGCCGGCAGATCCTGGCGCTTGCCGGCTTCGGGAATACGCAGCATCTGACCCACGTGGATAATGTTAGGATCCCGCAAGGCGTTAAACGCGGCGATGACGCTGGCCATGGCCCGGTCGCCATAGTAGTGTTCCGCAAGATCAAATAGGGTCTCTCCTGAGCGAACAATGTGGGTCACGTAGCGCAGCCCCCAATCGCCCAGCCATCGCACCAGGTCGCGACGCATGACCTCATCGAGGGTCTCTTGCGCCTGCGCCGCTCGGGCCGCCAGGCGTCGGGCTACCTGCTCATCAAGCCACAGAGAGAGCTGTCGCCTAGTCATCGTCCCCCTTCCACAGATCCCACCTGGGGCGCGGACGTCCCCGTCCGCCGCGACCTTGGAGGGGGCAACCGTTAGCGTAGCACACGGATATCCCCCAGACGTTTGGTCACCCGCCGACGATCCATATCCTCCAGGAAGGCCAGGGCATACTTGCGGCTCGTATCAAAGAGATCGCGCACCTCGCCCACGGTGATACGCTCATACTCGCAGAGATGATGGATGAGGGCATCTTTCATCTGTTCATAGGTCTCGGCGTCAAAGAGCACGCTATCGCTGGCCTTGATCAGCCGACCTTCATCGATGAGAAACTGAAGCAGCTCAGCCCCCAGCTCTTCCTCGACCTGTGCCAAAGCGGGCGGCGTGTAACGATTGTTGCGGAACGCGCGCATCACCCTCTCGATCCGCTCCTCTTGCTCGGCGGAGAGCTGTGCCTGATGCTCCGGCAAGCGCACGGTGGTGGACGCGATGCGCCCCATCGCGTTGGAGCCCTGGCCCGATTCGAGGAGCCCGAGCCGTATCGCATGATCGATCAACGAGGTAAACAAGGCACTGGCGATGGTGTTGGGCCCAACGCGATCGCCGATATGCACGCGGCTCTTGAGTTCCTCTCTGGGCATTCCGCCGCGCAACGGATAGCGCCCGTGATACTGAGCCAGAAGCGCCTCGATCTGGGCCAGCAACCTCTCCCAATCTGTGCGAGATATCACGTTTTGCTCGCGCAATTTGCCCTCTATGGCGGCCTGCTCGTCGCTCAGCATAATGGCCCGCCCCTCTTCAATAAGAGTGGCCAGCGCCGCGCGGGCGCTCTCGGGCGGCAGGTTGGATCTACGAACAAGCTCCACAGCGGGTAGCCCACCTTCGCGCTGCAAGAGGTGCAGC
>SKLG01000518.1 GCA_007123335.1 Anaerolineae bacterium
CCATGTGTACCCCAGGCTGACCGAGATCTGCCATGTTTCAAGGCAGGGCCATCTTGGCATTCGCAAAGGCGCACGAGTATCTAGTCCGCTTGAACCGCGGCCATGCCTGTGCTATAATGGGCCTGCCATAGATCGTGTATCGCTGACTGTGTTGGGCCAGCGCGTCCTATGGGGCCAAGCCTGGGCATATCGCTGCACCTATCTCTGGGATGCAGCAATCGAGGGTACGGCGGTTCGCCAAGCGTACCCTTCAAAAGAGCACGCGTCAGTCTATACTTGCATTATAGGGGCCCTTTTCAGTCGCGTATATGGGCTGTTGGCCAACTTGCGGACATGAGGCGGACGGACACCGGACATGCCGACAGAGAGATCTCTGGAGCAGGAGCTGAAAGAGGCGCTAGATCGCCTGTATGACCCAGTGTACCTGCGTCAGAGCCGGTTGGTCAGGCTGCTCGGGCTGGAGGACAGCGGCAACGTGGCCGAGGCCCTGCGCGCGGTCATTGCGCGGGCGGTGGAGGATCTGCGCCCCCAGCCCGGTCTGCCCCCCACGGCCAAGAGCCTGCGCACCTACGAGATCCTGTCCTCCCGCTATGTGCAGCAGTTCACCCAACAGGATGTGGCCCACCAGCTCGGGATCAGCATCCGCCACCTCCGTCGAGAGCAGATTGTGGCCGTGCGCACCCTGGCCAACCTCCTCCGCGACCGCTTTGATCTGAATGATGACGCCAATGGCGGCGATAGCCAGGGGCGAGAAGGGGATGCGGCTCCCCCAGAGGGCGCGGTGGGGCTCGAGCAGGAGCTGGCCTGGTTGGGCGACTCGCTCTCCGAGCACGTCACCAGAGTGGAGGCAACCCTGCGCGAGTGCCTTGGGCTGGCCCAGACTCTGGCCAACCGCTATGCCGTGGACCTGGTCCTGGATCTTCCCAATCATCTTCCTCCGATCGCCGAGGACGAGACGGTGCTCAAGCAGATCATCCTCAATCTCGTCACCGCGGCCATTCACTGCGTCCCCGGCGGTGAGGTGTCGCTTACGTCGCGATGTGAGGACGGCGAGGTGATAGTGCGTGTCAGAGCCGCTCCGGCGACATCGGACGCCTCTCAGGCGCCGGATAAGGAGACGCTGGAGATGGCCCAGCATCTGGCCAAGCTGCTCAGGGGCCGGCTCACGATCTATCAGGCCCAGTTCCCGTTGGAGGCCGTCGTCGCCTTATCCTCGGCGGAACAGATCACCATCATGGCCGTGGAGGACAATACCGACACCCTTCAGCTCTGGGAGCGCTATCTGCAGAACACGCGCTTTGAGCTAGTCAGTGTGACCCGGCCGCAGGAGGCCATCGAGACGGCCCGCAGGATCGAGCCGCAGATCGTCATCCTCGATGTGATGATGCCCGGGGTGGATGGCTGGACTCTCTTGCGCCAGTTTCGCAATCACACCGTCACCTGCACTGTGCCCATCATCGTCTGCACCGTGCTGCCTCAGGAGGAGCTGGCGCTCTCCCTGGGGGCCAGCGGCTTTATTCGTAAACCGGTGACGCGACAGGCCTTTCGAGCCGCGCTGGAGCGCCAAATCGAGGCCTGAGGGAATGGGTCAGGGCCTCCATGGCCGAGGCCAGATCTCGCGCCGACAGCCCCTGCTGCCGGGTGACCGCCAGCGTTCTGCTGATGATGGGCTCGCGCTCGGGGTCCTTGGCCGAGACGATGATCACCGGGATGTCGCGAATCGCCTCGTCGCGATGCTTGGCGTCCAGCACGGCGAACCCATCCATGTTGGGCATCACCAGGTCGAGGAGCACCAGATCGGGCTTTCTCTGGCGCAAAAGGGCCAAGGCCGACTCGCCGTCGGCGGCGTGTAACACGATGAACCGGTTCTCCGCAGCCCCCAGGATGCGTTTAAAGAGCTGGCGCGCCTCGACGTCGTCATCTACCACCAGGATCGTGCGTGCGTCGGGCGCCGCCCGCGCGATGCTCCCCAGCAGATCGGCGCGGCTCACGGGCTTGACCAGATAGCCCTGAGCGCCCATGCGGTCTAATCCCGACTCTCTCTCCGGCACCCAGCAGGTGATGATGGGGATGTCAAAGGCCATCTGCCCCAGCTTTTGCCACAGTTCGCCCGGCGCCACCGAGAGGGCGTCGTTGATCAGCAGGGCGATGGCTGCATGTCGCTCGACGGCGTAGGCGGCCTCCTCGAGGGCAGGCACGTGGATCGGCTCCACGTTCTCGATATAGCGCCGCACCAGATCGAACAGCTCCTGCCCCTGCTCCACCACCACCACTCGTCGTTTGGCGCTGACCGCCGGCGCCATAGAGGGCCGCGTCCGTTCGGCATAGTCGCCCTGGTAGGGGCCAAACCACCTGCGCGTGGATTGCGCCTCGACGGCGGGCTCTGCTAGCGGCAGGGAAAAGCCAGCTGTGGTGCCCACCCCTGGCTCGCTCTCCAGCCAGATCTTGCCTCCGTGCAGCTCCACGAGGCGCTTGCTGATGGCCAGCCCCAACCCCGTGCCGCCGTAGCGGCGACGAATGGACGGATCCTCCTGCTGAAAGGGCTGGAAGAGGTGGGCCAGCCTGTCGCGAGACACCCCTGGCCCGGTGTCGGATACCTGCACCACCGCCACGCCGCCCTCGACCCTGGCCGTCACCCGGGCGCCGCCGGTCTCGGTGAAACGCCCAGCGTTGCTCAGCAGGTTGAGGATCACCTGGCGCACCCGCGTGCGATCGCAATACAACACGAGATCCTGGGGGACGTCGGCGGTTAGCTCCAGCTTTTTCTTGCGAAAGAAGGCGGACACCGACTCGACGGCCTCGAGCACGATCTCGTTCAGGGGCGCCCATTCTTTGACGAGCTGCATGTGCCCTGTATCGCTCTCGGCCATATCGAGGACATCGTCCACCAGGCTGGCCAGATGCTGGCTGTTTCGCTTGATGGCGGCAATGTCGGCCAACAAGGCGGGGGGCAGGTAGCGCCCATATACCTCGGGCGATTCGAGGATCATGTCGCTAAAGCCGATGATCATGTTCAGCGGGGTGCGCAGCTCGTGGCTGACGTTGGCCACAAACTCTTCCTTGGCCCGCCGCGCTTCCTCCAGCGCCTTGCGCGCCGCTGAGAGGAGCTCGTTGAGGCGGATCGCCTCGCTGTTGGCCAACGCCAGGTCCTCCAGCGCCTGCTTGAGCTCCACCTGGCGATCGCGAGCCTGCTCAAGGCGGAGCCGCGCCTCCTCATAGCCCTGCCATGCCCAGCTCAGCATGGTCCCCAGCGGACGTTGGCCAAGGCTGGTCAAAAAGGCCACGCTCCACAAAATGGCGCCGATGGAGAGGGTGGAGGCGAGATCGGCCTGCGCGCCGCCCATCCATAACACCAGGGTCGCCAGGGCCGCCACGGCCAGCCCAGGGCCCGCGCCCAACGACATGGCGGTGCCAATGACCGGCACAACCATGGCGGAGCGGATGTGGCTATCCGGGTACCAGTGATGGCCCAGGGCGATGAGGCCCAGCAGCCCAACCACCATGACCCAGGCGGCTGCCTTGCGGTAGCGGGCGCTGAGGATCAGGGCGCCGCTGCTCAGCAGGATCATGAACAGGCCCAGGGCATAGGGCGAGGGCGGCGGCGTGCCTGCTGGATCGCCGAACGCCAGGACAAGGCCCACCAGGAGCGGGGGCACCGTGGTCCACGGGAAGGTCTCCTCGCGAAGCTCGGCGTACAAGCGCCTCATGACCTGTTCATCCATGGGACTCTCCTGCGACGTGACTGAATGACCCACGCACCATCCGCTGCACCGGCGTGGGCAGGTCGCCGATGCCGATCATGTCTAGCGAGGGGCACGATATACAGATTATTATGGATGGTACCACTATAGCATGCTTGGGCAAAAAAGCAGGACACAGGATCGCATCCGCCAGCACTAACGAGTGCCTGGCCGACGCGGGCCTGTGCCCCGCGAAGGTTTGGAATGCTAGGCTCTAGGGCAGTGGCTTGTCCATGATCTCTTGCAGCTCGTTTTGGAGCCTGTCCACGTTGGCCTGATCGTAGGGATTGTCGCCAAACAGGATCGCCGCCCACTCGTTGTTGAAATAGTCGTGCATCTCGGCGCGGCGGGTGTTCAGCGGCGCCGGGATCACGCCAGCCGTCTCGGACGTAAGCGTGTTCCAGTGCTTGGCACAATGCTCGTGGATCGGGTTGACTTCCCAGACCTTGGGATCGTTCCAGGCCTCCACGGTCGAGCCTGCGCCAATGTTCTGGTTGGTCGCCATCCACACGCCGGCATCGGCCGAGGTCAGCATGCGCACCAGCGCCCAGGCCTCATCGGCGAGTTTGGACTTGGCCCACACCACATAAGCGTTGACCGATGGCGTGGTGCCGATAGATAGGCCGCCACCATGAGGCATCTGGCAGCTATCCAGCGAGAACTTGCCCGCCACACTCTCTTCAAAACCTACCCACATGTTATTGGGCGAGTTAAAGACGATGGCCAGCATCTCCCCGTAAAACATGGATCGCTGGTTCTCCAGGATCTGATCACGCCCGGGGATGACCTTGTGCGTGTTGACCATGTCATAATGCCATCTCAGGGCATCCTGGGTCTTGTCCAGGCTAAAGCCACATTGGGTGCGATCTCGGGACGTGAGGTAGCCGCCAAAGGTGCGAGAGAGGGCCTCCATGTCCCACAGGCTATTGCCCATGTGCGTGGCAAAGCCGGTCTCGGGCATCTCGCCCTGGATCTTGACGCACAGTTCCACGAACTCGGGCAGCGTCATATCCTCTCGGGGCGTGCCAAAGCCCATCCCTTCAAGCATTTCCTTGTTCCAGCCACACACATTCTGGCCCATGTGCAGGCTCTCGGGACCGGCGACCAGCTCGCCATTGGGGCCTAGGCTTACTGCGTCCAGCGCAAAGGGATAGTAGATGTCCCAGTCGATGCCATCTCGGTCACCCAGGGGCTCAAGGTTCAGCCAGACGCCCTTGGCGCCGAGCTCGGGGAGCATCAGCGGGCTATGCTGGAAAGCGACGTCGGCCATGGTGTCGCCGGCCACCATGGTAGCTACCTTGGTGGTGAGATCACCCCAGCCCGTGCTCTCGTTCTTGACGGTGATGTTGGGGTTCTCCTCCTCAAACACGCGCGAGAAGTGGCGGCTGGCCTCACCGATGGCATCGCCGCGGTCCATAAAACGGAGTTCAAGCTGGCCTTTAGGGGCCGCCTTGGGCTCTTCTTTCTTGGGCGCCTCCGCAACGGGCGCAGCGGGGGCAGTCGTCTTGGGTGCGCAGCCTCCGGCCAAAGAGGCCAATAGGGTGCCGGCGCCCAATAATACGGTCTGCTTCAGAAACATACGACGAGAAGCTGCGAGAGACATTGTCATCCTCCTGTAGACACGATTAGACGCACGCACATAAAACAACGCAGACTAGCGCCTGTAAACCAGCGGCAACCTCCTTTCCGGTGCTGCAACCACCTCCCCCAAGTGGTAGTATCATCCTTTAATGCCAGACATGACGATACCCTGCACGAAATAGCGCTGTGCGAAAAAGAACAGGATGACAACGGGCGTGGTAGACATGACGCAGGCTGCCATCAGCAGGTGCGTCTGGGGGATGCCTGGTTGACCCTCGGCTACGTGAAAATAACGCAGCCCCAGGGCGATGGTAAAGTTCTCGGCTGTGGATAAATAGATCAACGGCCCCATAAAGTCGTCCCATGCGCCGATAAAGCCGAGGACGGCGAGGGTAGAGATCACGGGTTTCATCAAAGGCAGCAATACCTGCACCAGAATGCGCAACGCGCTGGCGCCATCGATCCTTGCGGCCTCGTCAAACTCGCGAGGCAGACTCATGAGGAACTGACGCATCAAAAAGATGTTGAACGCCCCGCCTCCGAACCAGGCCGGCACGATCAGCGGGCGGATCGAGTTCAGCCACCTGAGGTTTCTAAAGATCAGATACTGAGGGATCAGCGTCACTTCGCTGGGCAGCATCATGGTGGCCAAGGTGATGGCAAAGAGGGCATCACGCCCGCGCCAGCGAAAGCGGGCAAAGGAATAGGCCACCAATGTGGATGACATCACGGCGCCTAGAGTGGCGAGCGTAACCACCGTCACCGAGTTGATAAACCAACGACCGAATAGCACCCGACGAAACACTTCTGGGTAGTTGTCGAATTGGGCCAATTCTGGGAACAGCGGTGGCGGAAAGAGATAGATCTCGTGGGGTGCCTTGAGCGAGCCCGTCATGGTATAGAACCAGGGGAACATGAACATCAGGCCGAGCAAGGTCAATACGATGTACGATGTGACCGTCGAGGCCTTGCGTCGAAACGCATAACTGCTAAATAGTCCGCGTTGAGTGGAAATGCTTTTTGTAGTCATTGATATCTACTCACCCATGTAATAGACCCAGCGGCGGGCCAATTTAAACTGGGCCATGGTCAGAATAACCACGATGATGGCAAAAATCCAAGCTAGCGCAGCGCCATAGCCCATCTCAAAGTAGTTGAAGGACCAGTTGTAGAGGTGCAAGGCATAGAACCACGTCGCCCACGATGGACCGCCGCCTGTGGCCACATAGGCCAAGGCAAAGACCTTGAGCGCGTTGATCACGCCTATAATCAGGACAAAGAACAGGGTGGGAGAGATCATGGGCAGGGTCACGTTGCGGAAGCGAGTCCAGCCATTAGCGCCGTCCACGTCCGCCGCGTCGTATAGCTCCTGGGGCACCCCCTGAAGCCCGGCTAACAAGATGATCATACGGCTACCACCGAATCCGGCCCATAGGCTAATAAACACCACCGAGGGCAGCGCCCATTGCACGCTGCTGAACCATCCCGGCCCCTGAATGCCCACCATGCCGAGCGCATAGTTCACCGGGCCCACCACCGGGTGCAGCAAAAAGCCCCACAGGATGGCCATAGCCACCGATGGGGTGAGGCTTGGTAGGAAAAAGAGCGTGCGGTAAATAGTGGTGCCTCGCATGCCCCGGTTGAGGAGCAGAGCAAGCAGCAGCGAGCCCGCTGTGCCCACAGGCACCACGGTCAGGGCAAAGCGAAAGGTGCGCCCCAGTGAGGGCCAAAACTGCCGATCGTCGAAAAAAGCCCGTTGGTAGTTGGCAAAGCCGTGAAACCGGGGCGCCGAGATCACATCATATTTGGTGAGGCTGAGATACATCGAGGCGATAATGGGGCCCAGCACAAAAATCAGCAGCCCCAGCAACCAGGGGATGGCAAAGGCCATGCCCGTCAGGCATTCGCGCGTCTCGGCCATGGTGTCATAGCCTAAAAGGCGCGAAAGCCTGGATCGCTTACGATGCGTCGCCACAAGAGCCTGAGATGCAGTCACTCGCCCTTACCTCCTTGCTGTGGGTTGGCCAGACCGGCCATCTGGCCTGCTGTGGTTCAACCAATATCGCTGGTGGTGGACGGACGTGGGTCACGCTATTCGGAGCTAATCGCCTGGCTGTCCAGGGATGTTGCTGAGCCGTTATCAGATTGTAAAATGTCGCCTTTGAGGAACCAGAAAAATGGCTTCACCGAGCGGCTCTATGATCTCTACAAGACGATCAACGGATAGATCATGTCCCGTTCGATGAAGCCATCGCCTAATCCAACATGACGATCAGTTATTCTTGCTCTCCAGCATAGCATACGCAGCATCCTATGTCAATAGGTTTTACAAGAAAATCGTGAATTCCTCTGTTGACACGCTCCCTCCCCGCCGCTATCATCCCCCTGCCTGACGCCACACACCCGACTATAGGAGAAGATCATATGCCATCCCCATTCGGCGACGGTCGCGACTGGTTCGTCGAGCGCCGCTTTGGCCTGTTCGTGCACTGGGGCCTCTATGCCATTCCCGCCTGGCATGAGCAGCACCAGTGGCGCGGCGGCGTGCCGCGGGCCGAGTATGAGCAGCTCATCCACCGCTTTAACCCCGTCCATTTTGACCCCGACGCCTGGCTCGACCTGGCCGAGGATGCGGGCATGCGCTATCTCTGCGTCACCACCAAGCACCACGACGGCTTTTGCCTCTGGGACACCGCTCAGACCGACTATGACGTGATGCACAGCCCCTACGGCAAGGATATCCTCGCCATGCTGGCCGAGGCCTGCCATCGGCGCGGCGTGCCCCTCTGCTTCTACTATTCCGTCGCCGATTGGCACCATCCGAATTACCCCAATCAGGGACGCAGCCACGAGCTGGCCGGTCCCCAGCCCGGCGACGAGCCCGACTGGCCCGCCTACCGCGAGTTCCTCGTCGCCCAGGTGCGCGAGCTGTGCACCCAATATGGCGAGATCCACGGCTTTTGGTGGGATATGAACGTCACCGGCATCGTCGACCCCTCTATCAATGACATGATCCGCAGCCTGCAACCCAACGCCGTGATCAACAACCGTGGCTTTGACGAGGGCGATTTCGGCACCCCCGAGCGCGACTATGATCCAGAGGCGCTGGCCAGGGC
>SKLG01000525.1 GCA_007123335.1 Anaerolineae bacterium
CCATGCGCGCCCATTCATATCCCATCGCCCCCAATCCCAACCAGATGCCGACCAGGATCAGGAGCACGCCCCACATGATCTGGTTGCTCCGCTGCTTCTCGTTCATGGTTCCTCCCAGATAGTTAGCGAACCGTCGTCGGAATCACCCGCTGCGCTCCGGCCGTAAACAACGCCGCAGCGATACGCTCCCTGGCGTAAGCAGCGTCGCTGGTTTCTCCCACCAACGCCAGGATGCAGCCGCCCATCCCCCCGCCTGAGAGCTTGGCGCCCAAAGCGCCGGCGTTGCGCGCGGCATCGACGAGATGCTCCAACTCGGGCGTGGACACCCCCAGCTCCCTCATGAGCTGCTGGTTGCGATTCATCAACACTCCCAACCCGGTCACATCACCCCCGGTGATGGCGCTGTATCCGGCATCGACGACGACGCCCACGGCATCAAAGAGTTGCTCGTAGCGCGCCCGATTCGCTTCCCAACGGCGGCGCACCTCGGCTATGGCATCTCTTGTGCGTGATGGCACGCCGCTGTCGGCGATGACCAGGTCAAAGGGGCGTCCTACCCAGAACACTCGCCGCTCCCGATCGCGCACAAAGTAGACCGGCTTTTCAAAGGCGACGACGGTGTTGTCGATGCCGCTGGGAGTGCCGTGAAAGATGATCTCGGTACGATACACCAGATCCGAGACATCCTGCGCCCCGAGATGCCGTCCGAGGTGTTGGCTCACAGCGCGCACTATGGCGGTGGCCACAGCGGTGCCGCTGCCCATGCCCCGAGCGATGGGGAGGTCAGAGCGCACGGTGATGACCATAGGCGGCGGATTCTCTTCTCCGAGATGGGTTAGCACATTGCGAATCGTGGTTTGCAGGGGGGCGCCGTGTTCTTCCGTATCGGATTCGTCGAGAGGGTACCGGCGATCAAGATCGGCGGCGACAATCACGATCCCCTCGTCGGTGGATCCGGCCTCTATGTCAGCGTATGCGCGCACCGCACTCACCGGAACCGCAATAGCTGGGCGGCCATGCACGACGGCATGTTCCCCCAACAAGATGATCTTGCCCGCTGCCGAGGCGGAGGTCATGGAGCGCTATCCTTGTCGCGTGTGTGTTGTAGTCAACTGGCCTTCAGCGTTCGTCGCCGTGGAGCACAACCCTTTCTGGTAGTCTGACCCTTCTATTGTAGAGCCATTCCGCTTGAAGGACAAGAGGGAACATATAGGGTCATCGGGAGAACTTGTGCTATACCATTTCTATGTCCTCTGCTGCCAACGCATCGTGTATTGCCAGTAGGATGTCGCTGGTCACCTCTACCATGCGTAGCGGATCGCTCAGCCATGCGGTAAGCTGATAGGCATAGCGGTTCTTGCCTGAAGGTAGCTTGCCAAAAGCGCTATAGTAGACGCGAGGCGCGGGGTTGAACAACACGGTGGGGTGCTCTCTTACCGTCTCCAAAATGCGTTTGCGCACAAACTGCGGCTCACCATCAAAAGCCACCGTTATGGGAATCTGCAGGCGCACGCCTTCGCTGGTCTTGGAATAATTGCGGATGGCGCTGGTGATAAAACTCTGGTTTGGCATCACCACCGCTACATTATCGGCGGTGCGCATGGTCGTAGCGCGGATGCTCAGGTTTTCGACGACGCCGAGCTCCCCTGCCACGCTGATCACATCACCGGGGCGTAGCGACTGATCAAAGAGCAGCAGCAGGCCGCTTACCAGGTTGGCGAACACCTGCTGTGAGCCAAAGCCGATGGCTACTGTGAGGCCACCGCTGATGAACGCGATGGTCGAGGTATCGAATCCCAGGGCACCTAGAGCAAACGATATACCCAAGATGATGACGATATAGCGCGCGACGGTGAGTAGCGCGTTGATCATCCCTGGATCTGCTGCTGTGCGTGGCAGGATCGCGCGCTCCACGATCGTTTGCACCGCCCAAGTGCCTGTGAGCACAAAGTAGAGCACGATTACGGTGGAAAAGAGCCCCCCCAGCCGGATCGGTGTCTCTGCGACGGTCAGCAAACGAACCTCTCCCAAGGCGCTCAAATCGATCAGTAGCCCCAATACGCGGAGGAAAGCAAACGTGCCGACGATGGGAGCCAAAAGGCGCAGACGGTAGGGGCGCACGCGCTCGGTGCCCAGGATGAGAACCAGGAGGGCGACGATCAATCGATAGAGCAGGATCAGCCACAGTAAAAAGACCAGCTCGCCCAAGAGTCCGGCAGGTTGTCGCCATACACGAAAGAGTAGCTGCGCTGCCCAAACCAGAGCCAGACCAAGCAATGGAAACTCGATCCTCCCTAGCGCAAAGAGGATATGCTGTACTATTGGCTGTCGCTCTTCTGTCTGAAGTCGCTGGCGCATGCGGTCGTGGAGCTTTGCTCTGAAAAGGCGCCATACTCCGTCAGAGAGCAACCACGCCAGCGCCAGCGCCAGGACAAAGGCAAGTATCTGTAACTGCACAACTGGTCGCCCCAAAAAGACCAGCAATACAGCAAGGCGTTCGGCTATCGTTGCGAACCCGTCTTCAGGCACTATTATCTCCCTTCGACGTCTATTCCTGTTCGATCACCTGAGTGTCAGGTGTCTCTATGCCGCTCAGTGCGTCGATAAAGCGCTGTACACTCTCGGTATCGCCATGCCCGGCCAACCATGCAGCGATGATGTGATCACCCTCCTCCCAGATCTTGGGAGCATCCGGACAGGCTCGCGGTATTACGGCTGTCTTGGCCTGCTCCAAGAAGCCAGCGATGGCTGGATACTCCTCAGTGCGCACGTTGATGTTGGCTGGTACCCGTGCCGCTGAGGTCATGAGCAGGCTTTGTCCCTCAGTGCCGGTAGCATATGTGGCAAAGGCGATAGCCAGCTCAGTGGTCCGCGATGACAGACCAGGATTGAACAGCAATGCCTCCACGGACAAAAAGGGACAGCTCTCTCCATCAGGACCGGCTGGCAGCGGTGCTACGCGCACCTGTTCGACCCCGAGCGTTGACCACAGATCCCATAATAGCGATGTGTCGCCAATGAGATAGGCCAGTTCGCCCTCTGTCCATCGGACAACCTGCTCCTCCGCAGCGGCTGTGTGGGATCCGACGCCCACCACACCTGGAGCCTCGAGGGCCTCTCTTAGCCACTCTAGCCACTGCGTCAGGCCCTCGATCTCCATTTGGGGGCGTTGCTCGTTGTCAAACGTGAGACCGCCAAAGGCCGCTGTTCCCCAAAGGACATGGTAGGCATCCACATGCAATGCGACAGGATGCTCCACAGATGCTTCTTCTAAGAGGTCTGCCAATGTGCGCGCCGGATTCGCTATGTGTTCCGGATTATAGTAGAGTGCCGTCGTTCGCAGCGATAGCGGCAAGCCATAGAGGCGGCCGTCATAGCTAGCCGCCTGGTTGGCCACAGGCAGGTAGCGCTGAGTCAGTTCTGGCGGCGCCAGAGCATCCAGTGCTTTGATCAGTCCATCCTCTGCCAGTCGGGCGATGCCCTCACTTGGGCCAATGATGATATCAGGAGCCCGGCCCTCGGTCAGTGCTTGCTCGTAGAAAGAGTATAGTGTCTCTGGCTCCATATCCTTGAGGACGATATACACGCCTGGGCAGGTGTGCATGAAATCTTGGGTAATTCGGCGCAAGGCTCTGGCGTCGTGGTCCTCGTAGGCGTGCCATATCGATAAAGCACCTTCCAGAGTACAGGGAGTGTCGGCTGCTTCCGCTTCCTCGGCCAGACCAAAGGCCCTGTTGACCTGGGTGGTGAGTTCCTGCGCTGCCTCGGCCGCACCCATCTCCCCCTCTAGCGCCAGCGCATAGGCCATATCTCCTTGGGCAAGCAACACCGACATTTGCGGAAGGTTAGACCTCGGTACGGCGTTTTGAGCCTGAGCTAAAAAGGCTGCCGTTGCCGGATATAGGCGATGATCCATCCGTACGTTCGCATTAGTCGGAATGATCGTTGCTTGTCGGGCGAGTTGAGTCTGCTGCTCGGTGCTCGTCAAGAAGCGGGCCAGCCGCAGCACCAGTTCGGTCTGCGCCGATGATGAGGATGCGTTGATAAAGATGGCATCACTTTCCAGGAAGGGGCCGGCAGCGCGATGAGGGCCTGCTGGCAGCCTGGCTACGCCGACTAACTCTGCACCTAACGACTCGCGCAGCGCATGCACCTCGTTCGACGAACCGACATAATAGGCGACTCTGCTTGAGACAAAGAGTTCTGCCGTCACTTCCCGATCGGTGCTCATAAAGACCCCAGGATTGCCCTGAGCGATCTTGAGCCAACCGAGCCAGTTGGCAAAGCCACCCTCATCCAACACCACGCGTCCTTGCTCGTCGAACAACTCCCCGCCAAAAGCCTTGATGCCCCAAAACGCGCGATAGAAATCGGTGTTTAGTGCCACTGCGCGGCCTTCTGTCGCCTCTCGAAGTAGGCCGTCAAGGTCTGTTGGAGGCGTCTCTACCAGCTCGCGATTGTAGTAGAGAACCATGGTGTTCAGGGCAACGGGCAATCCATAGAGGCGCTCCTCATAATGTACGGTCTCTAGCGC
This sequence comes from Anaerolineae bacterium, assembly GCA_007123335.1. Lineage (GTDB taxonomy): Bacteria > Chloroflexota > Anaerolineae > UBA1429 > UBA1429 > SKLG01. Next base: position 4,535 of record SKLG01000525.1, read on the forward strand.
TGGCGATAAGTAGCGCGCAAGGTTGACGCTGGGATCGACATCGATATAGGGCGTCAGATCCTGAATCAACTCCTCCTGGGCCAACTCGGGGATCGTCCGCGCTGGCGCGATAAGCAGATCGGGGCCTAGCCCCATCGCCGCGCGCGTGCGGAACCGCTGTACCAACTCTTCTGCCGGCATGGTGGAGCGCGTAATCCGCGCGTCAGGATAGATCTCGGCAAAGCGGTCGATGCTCGCGTTAATGGCCTCAGCCTGTGGTCCGCTCCATCCGTGCCAGAGGATAATTCTGCCTTGAACCTGTAGCGTCTCTGGAGACGTTACAGCCGGAGACCTCGTGCAGCCGGCCAGAATGAGAAGGCAGATGAATAAGAGCCTAATGTATCGAGACATCAAAACCTATCCTGCAAACAACTCAACACCCTGCTCCATACGCTCGATGACCTGTACACCAAAAGGACAACGTTCCTCACAGTCGCCGCATTGCAGACAATCGTTGGCATTGTGCCCTAGAGCGGCATAGGCCGCCCGCAGCTCTGGCGTGAGTATGGTATCCGCCGCAACGATGCGCGCCTGATCGATGAGGCGCATGGTGGCGCCAATGTCAATCTCGGCTGGACAGGGCAGACAATGGTTACAATACACACAGTCTCCGCGTATCGCTTGCTGAAATCCGGCTAAGGGAAGGGTAAAATCGCGGGCCTGTTCATCAGCATCCCAATAGGCCAGCGCTTGAGACAGCTCATCGACGTTCTTACAGCCGGGCACGACGGTGGAGATGCCAATCTGCGAGAGGACATACGCCATACACTGGACTGGCGTAATCGTGGCTGCTCTGCGCAACTCTATCGCAGAGCCACCCACCTGCCACGATTCCATGGCCATGACCTGGTTGGGCTGCAACAGCTTGCCGCCAGCATAGGGTTTCATCGCCACGATGCCGACTTCGTGAGCGGCGCAGGTCTGCAAAAGCTCGCGCTTGCCGGGCACGGCGTTGCCCACCAGGTTGATGGGGAACATGAGCACGTCGATGTGGCCACTCTGCACCGCCTGCAAGGCGGTGGACACTGTGTGGCCGCTAAAGGCCAAAAAGCGCGCCTTGCCCTGCGCCTTGTATTGTAGCGCCTGGCCCAACAGCCCATCCATGCGCATCAACGCCTCATAGTCCTCTTGCTGATCGCAGTTGTGCAGATACAACAGATCGACATAATCCGTATCATAGCGCGTCAGGAACTCGTGGAAGAAGCGCTCGGCCAGAACCGGATCGCGACTGACGCCAGACTGGTTGTCGTACATCACGGCGCCGAGATGCGCCGCTAACAGAGCCTCGTGTCGCCGACCGGCAAAGGCTGCGCCCATCTTGTCGCGGAACCAGGGTTGGGGCCAGAACAGATCAAAGTAGTTGATGCCACGATCCAAAGCCTCGTGGATCACACCCATCACCTCCTCTGGCGACGGTTCCATAAGGTATTCGGTGCCCAACGAGATGGCGCTGACGTCCAGTCCGGTGCGGCCGAGCTTGCGGTATTCCATCGTTCCTACTCTCCAACTTACGAGATGATTCGGTCAGGCGATCCTGGGGGCAATGATGGCAGCCAGATTCTGGGCGATCTCTTCCATGCCAGAGGGTGAGGGATGCACCAGATCGGCGGTGAGTCCTGACAGGGAGGTCAGCAGATCGGCGCCAGAGAGATGCACCAGCTTGGGCAATCCCAGCTCGGCCACCTGCTCGGCGACGATGCGGCGAAAGGCCGTGATCTTTTCCTTCTCCTCCCAATCATAGCGGCAGGTAAAGAGGTCCATGCAAAAGATCCACGCGTCTGGATGCGCGCGGGCGATGGTGGGGATGAAATAGGCCACCCGCCGGGCGAACTCTTTCGCGTCGATGTGGCCAATGAGGTTGATGCCCATCTCTAGCGTGGCCAGATGCCAGTCTTCACGCTCAGCGATATAGTCGGCTATCTGTGGCTCCAAGTGGGCGCCGCCGCCAAAACCCAAGTTGATCAGATCCACGCCCAGGCGTTGGGCGGTCCGCGATGCCCAGGTGCCGCTCGGGCGTATGGCGGAGCTGCCATGGGTGATGGATGAACCGTAGTTAAGCATCTTGACCCGTGGCGTCTGCTCGGGACGAGGCAGCGTCGTCTCTCCCTCGATGGACAACAACAGCGCCAGCGGGCGCCAGGGGAGCAACACCCGCGTCAACTGCGGATCAAAAGGCAGGCTATGTGGTCGATGGAGCATCTCGAGCATCGGCTGACGCTCAGGATAAGCGATGATGATCTCTGTGGGCTCTAGCCCCACGACATGCCAACTCACAAGAAAGGGCCCCTGATAGACCTCGACAAGGGAAGGGCTCTCGGTGCTCTGCAACACGATCCGAACCTCTGGGGGGTCGCCCCGATTGTCGGCCAGGTTAAAGCGAATCTCACAGCCCGTGGCTTGCACGGCGTTGCGGATCGCCGCCTCGTTGAGCTGCAAACGCAGGGCGTTAGGAATGCGGCAGAAGCTCATGCCTTGGACGCCGGCGGTGGATAGCAGCTCATGCACGTTGTATAACTCGACATGCTCGTGGATCACGGTGCCTCCGTTGGTCTCTTGACTCGCCTTGATGGCGCGTCGCAGTGTAGCAGAGGGAGGCCGTATAGGGCAAACGACGTAACATGATCGCGCGCAAAGAAAACCGGGCAGCCGGCGAATAGCCAAGCTGCCCGGTGCCTTTCGTGGTTGGGTCTAGTAGCGGAAGCTGCCGTAGCCGCCGGACTCTTGCGAATCCTGGCTGTCGAGCTTTTTGACTCTCGCGGCCTGGGGGCCCTTGGGCGAGTCCTCGATCTCGAACTCGACCGTCTCACCCTCGGCCAGATTGCGGAAGCCGCTGCCTTCTACACTGCTATAGTGTACGAACACGTCCTTGCCGCCTTCGCGAGAGATAAAGCCATAGCCCTTCTCGCTGTTGAACCACTTGACGGTGCCGGTAACTCTTTCTGCCATTTCTTGATCCTCCGTATGCGCTAGAACAGAATTCTCTAGGACGAACAAGTTGCTTCTGCCTTCCGCTCGGAGGAGGTAATGCAAAAACGCCCCGGCTGTTATAGCCTGGACGGTATTCCTCTTGAACTAGAATTCGCCGAACCAAACTTCACGCGCCCTATTACTGACAAATATAGCATATCATCGGCATCTTGGCAAATCGATGAATGAAATAACTCGTCTCAGATATCTTTCAACAAAGCACAACCCCCCAGATATTACAGACTCAGGACACGTCTATCTGCATAGCTATGGGCCTGCGCCAACCCTTTGTTCACTCAATACAACCTTGGGCCGTCGGTTACGTTGACCTTTTCATGCTATACTGGAAATAAGATCATTCGTAAACGTCAGAGATTTGGACGACGAGTATCGAGAGCATTAAATCTACCCTTCATTTCACCCCGCCTGTATACCCCTGTGTGGTGTGCCTCGGCCAAACCTCTGAAATGTTTAGTGGTATATTTTTAACGCGCTTCGTATACCAGTGTGTTGCCCCTGAGCGCATGTGGCGAGAGTCAAGGTTGCAGCCTTGGTATCAAGTCGGCAACTGGCAGCCCCTATGGAGCGCTAGAGTCTTGTGTGATGAGGAGGTTACTATGAAACACAGAGTCGTATTAACCATGATGCTCGTGCTGGTGCTGTTATTAGGCGGCACAGCTGGAGCATCGCTGGCTATCGTCATGGGCACTACGCCGGAGGATGCCGAGACATTGGTGGGCGACACGCCCATGACCGGGATGCTCGTGGGGAGCAGCGCGGGCAGCTTTGGCTACTATCGCATCGAATATCCGGGCAATGAGGATGTGGTCAACATCCGTGTCACCTTCCTGCCGGGCGACCCTGCGACGATGACAGGGG
>SKLG01000445.1 GCA_007123335.1 Anaerolineae bacterium
AGCGCGAGGCCGGCAAGGACACCAAGGCCTATCACCTCATCCTCCTGGCCAAGAACAAGATCGGCTACCAGAACCTGCTCAAGCTGGTCAGCAAGGCCAACCTGGAGGGCTTTTACTACCGGCCGCGCATCGACCTGCCCTTGCTGGCCGAGCACGCCGAGGGGCTCATCTGCCTCAGCGCCTGCATCTCGGGGCAGGTGCCCAGCCTGCTGGTGGAGGGCCAGATGGCGCAGGCGCGGGAGGCGATGGGCTGGTTCAAGGACCTCTTTGGCCCCGACAACTATTACATCGAGCTTCAACGCCACGAGGGCATCCCCGAGCTGGAGCGGGTGAACCAGCAGTTGGTATCGCTGGCCCGCGAGTTTGGCCTGCGCTGTGTGGCCACCAACGATGTCCATTACGTCCGCCGGGCGGATGCCTCGGCCCAGGACCTCCTGCTGGCCATCCAGACCAACGCCACCATGGCCGATCCCGACCGCATGCGCATGATCGGCGAAGACTATTACCTCATGACGCCCGACGAGATGGCGGCGCACATGCCCGAGTGGCCCGAGGCGGTGGAGAACACGGCGCTGGTGGCCGAGCAGTGCCAGGTGGAGATGGACCTGGACACCTACCACCTGCCGGTCATCGACGTGCCCGAGCCCTATACGCCGCAGAGCTACTTGCGCAAGCTGTGCGACGAGGGGCTCGCCCGCCGCTATCGAGAGATCACGCCCGAGATCGAGACGCGGCTGGAGCACGAACTCAAGACGATCCACGACATGGGCTTTGACGACTATTTTCTGATCAACGCCGACCTGGTGCAATGGGCCAAGAACGATGCGCGGATGCTCGTCGGGCCGGGGCGCGGCTCTGGGGCCAGCAGCCTCGTGGGCTATGCGCTGGGCATCACCGACCTCGACCCCCTGGAGCTAGGCCTCATCTTTGAGCGCTTTCTCAACCCCGGCCGCATCACCATGCCCGATATCGACTTGGACTATCCCGAGGACCGCCGCGGGGAGGTCATCGATTATCTGACCCAAAAGTATGGCGAGGACCGCACGGCCCAGATCGCCACCTTTGGCACCATGGCCGCCCGGGGCGCCGTGCGCGATGTGGGCCGCGCTCTGGGCATCCCCCTGGATGAGGTGGACTATGTGGCCAAGCTCATCCCCTCAGGACCTAAAAAGACCATCTCCGACGGCCTGGAGGGCGTGCCCGAGCTTAACGACGCCTACAAGTCCAAGCCGCACATCCGCCAACTGATCGATTACGCGCTGGCGGTGCAGGGCCTGTCGCGGCACCTCTCCACCCATGCCGCCGGGGTGATCATCGCCGACAAGCCGCTGGTCGAGTATACGCCCTTGCAGCGCGCCCCCCGCGGCGAAGGGATCATCTCCCAGTTTTGCATGGAGGATGTGGAGGCCATCGGCCTGCTCAAGCTCGACGTCCTGGGCCTCTCGACGCTGACGGTGCTGGACCGCGCCTTTCACTGGATCGAGCGCATCCATGGCGTCACGCTGACCCAGGAGAGCATTCCCCTGGACGACCCCGACACCTATGCGCTCCTCTCCTCCGGCGAGGTGACCGGCATCTTTCAGGTGGAGAGCGGGGGGATGCGCCGCACGCTGCGCGAGATGCAGCCCACCGAGTTCAACGACATCGTGGCCATGCTCTCCCTCTATCGCCCAGGACCGATGCAGTTCATCCCCAACTATATCAACCGCAAGTTTGGCCGCGAGGAGGTGGCCTATCACCATCCCTCGCTGGAGCCGATCCTGGACGAGACCTATGGCATCATCGTCTACCAGGAGCAGATCATCCGCATCGCCTCAGAGCTGGCCGGCTATAGCCCCGGCGAGGCCGACCTGATGCGCCGCGCGGTGGGCAAAAAGAAAAAGAAGGACCTGGAGGAGCAGCACTCGCGCTTTGTCGAGGGCGCCGTGGAGCGCGGCCTGCCGCAAGCGGCCGCCGAGGCCATCTTTGCCGATATCGAGCTGTTCGCCGACTATGGCTTTAACAAGTCCCACTCGGCGGCGTATGCCGTGATCACGGTGCAGACCGCCTATCTCAAGGCCCACTATCCCATCCCCTTTCTTACCGCACTCCTCTCAGTGGATCGCAACAACCAGGAAAAGGTGTCCCTCTTGGTCGGCGAGTGTCGGCGGCTGGGCATCCCCCTGCGCGGCCCCGATGTGAACCGCTCGGGCATCGATTTCACCATCGAGGCGGAGGATGCGGGCGCTGAGGGGCGATCAGATCGCCGCGCAGATGCGGACGCGGGCGTAGATACGGGCGCCTCAGCGCTGGCGGAAGAAAAGCGGGCCATCCGCTTTGGGCTGGGCGCCATCAAGAATGTGGGCGACGGCCCGGCGGCGATCATTGTCGAGGCGCGGGGCGATACGCCGTTTAAGGATATTGAGGATTTCGCCAGCCGCGTCGATCTCCGTCAGGTGAACAAGCGCGTCCTCGAATGCCTGATCCGCGCCGGCGCGTTCGATACGCTGGGCGAGCGCAACGCCCTGCTGGGGGCCATCGACAGCATGTTGGGGGTCAGTCAGGAGCTGCACCGCGCCAAGGATGTGGGCCAACGCAGCCTCTTTGACCTCCAGCCCGACATGGGTGTCGCGGCGAGCCCCAGCCTGGGTCTGCCCAACGTCGAGCCGCTGCCCGAGAAGCGGCGCCTGGCCGACGAGAAGGAGCTGCTGGGCACCTATGTCTCCTCTCATCCGCTGGATGTGCTGGCCAACTATGTGGACAAGCGGCTCACGCCCCTCTCCGAGCTGGACGCCAGCCTGGAGGGCCAGACGGTGACGGTGGCCGGGGTGCTGGCCTCGCTGCGCACCATCACCACGAAAAAGGGCGACGCCATGGCCTTTGCCCAGCTCGAGGACCTTTCGGGGGCCAGGGAGGTGGTGATCTTTCCCCGCACCTACGATCTGTCGCGGGAAGCCTTGCTCGACGATACGCTGGTGTTGGTGGAGGCCAAGGTCCAGATGCGCGATGAGGAGGTCAAGCTCATCGCCGAGGGCATCGATCCCTATCGCCTGCCCGCCGACGCGCGCCGACGCCAGGCCGGGGCAACGCGCCAGGTCTCGGCGTTGCTGGTGGAGGTGGAGCTGGAGGACGATGATCAGGAGGCTGCGCGCCTCGTCGAGCGCCTCCTGGAGATGCTCGTGGCGACCGAGGGGAGTCCTCGCCCCAAAGCCGGCGCCGCCGACGCGGTGCCCTTCCGCTTCCGCCTGAACGCCCCACAGGGGCGGGTGGAGCTGGCCTTTCCCGAGCTTTTTACCGTCTATTCGCCACAGCTCGCGGGCGACGTACGCCAGCTTGCCCCGTCGAGCCATGTCGCCGTGCGCTGGGCCCCATCGTGATGGGCTAGCGCCCTGGGAGGGCGGGTGCATACACTCTCCATGTCGCTCAAAACCGCTCTCTATGCGCTGCTGCTCGGCCTCTGGTGCGCCGCGCCGGTCATGGCCCAGGGCGACCGCTTCTTTGGCGACCGCCTCTTTGGCGGCAGCCTCTTTGGCAACCGCAGCGCCGCCGTCGAGTGGGAGCGCACCGGCGGCCCCATCGGCGCGCCGATCAAGGCCCTCGTCGTCCTGCCCCATGACCCCGACACGTTGTTGGCCGGCACCCTCAACGGCCTCTACCGCAGCACCAACGGCGGCGAATCGTGGGAGCATCTGGCCGATGGCCGCCTCGAGTGCCAGGATGTCCACGTGCTGGCGGCAGAGCCGCGCCGGGACGGCTACCTCTATGTCGGCGGCAGCGATGGCCTCTTTCGCGGGCACAGCGATGGCTCCAACTGGGTCCGGGTGGGCAGCGGCCTGAGCAGCGACCTGGTGCTCTCGTTGGCCATCAGCTCCAGCGATCCCAAGATCTTGTATGCCGGGGCCGATGGGGAGGTGTTTGTCAGTGCGGACCTGGGCGACCGCTGGCAACCCTCGGGCGATGGCCTGCCCGACGGAGGCGTGTGGGTGTTGGCCACGAACCCGCACAACCCCCAGCGCCTTTTGGCCGGCACCGACTGGGGCGTCTATGCCAGCGACGACGGCGGCCAACGGTGGATCCGCTCTGCCGACGGGCTTCCGGCGGAGGTGCGCGTCGAGGCGCTCCAATGGCATTCGCAGGATCCCGCCCGCGTCTATATCGCCACCCATGCCGGGCTGTACCTGTCCGACGATGAGGGCCGCACCTGGGCGGCCATCCCCGACCTCAGCGGCAGGCGGCTCTCTGCCATCCACGTCTTGGACGCCGATCCGCGCATTGTGTTGGCCAACGTCGATCTGACCTCGGTGTGGCGCTCCACCGACGGCGGCCTCCATTGGGCGCCCCTGGCGCCCATCTCGCAGGACGGGCTGGTGTTGGCCGTGGCCACCCATCCCTACAACCCCCAATGGATCTATGTCGGCACCGACCACGGCTTTTATCGGAGCCGCGACGGCGGCGAATCGTGGGAGTTGCGCAACGAGGGCCTGCTGGGGCGCGACGTCCGCGCCCTGGTGGATGTGCCCGGCGTTCGCGGGCAGCTCTATGCGGCCACCCGGCGGGGGGTCTATTACACCGTCGATGGCGGCGCGTCCTGGGAGGAGCGCAGCACAGGGCTGATCGAGCGAGACATCCTGCTGCTGGCCATCGATCGCGGCGCCAAAGAGCGTCTATATGCCGCCACCTGGAGCGGCGATCTGTATACCACCGATGACGGTGGCCAACAGTGGCATCTCTTGCCGCCGCTGCCCACCGAGGGAGAGCCGCCGACGGCGCTGTTCGTGGCGGCCACGGGCGATGAGCGCCATGGCCAGAGCAGCACGGTGTGGATCGGCGGCAGCGCCGGCGCGTGGTTCAGCGCCGACGCGGCGCAGACATGGCAATCCGCCAATCAAGGCCTCTTGGATCTGCGGGTGGAGGCCATGGTGGGCGGCGATTCAGATCGCCACGCCCGCGCCGCAAAGGATGTGTTGCTTCTTGGCGCGGGGAGCGATGTCTATCGCTGGTCAGCCTCCTCACTGGATTGGGCGCGAATGACCGAGCAGCCTCTGGAGGGGCAGGTCACCGCCATGGCCCTCGATAGCCGCTGGCGAGGCTACCTCTTTGTGGGCACCGATGCCGGCGCCATCTATCGTCGCCGGCTGGATGGCGGCGTGTGGGAGAATGTCTCTCAGCAGACGCTGGCCGCCCATCTGCGCGTCAAAGCTCTCGAATTGGCGCCGGGGAGTGGCGGGCGCTCTCTGCTGTGCGCCATCACCAGCGGCGGCATCTTTTGCAGCCGTGACCATGGTGCGAGCTGGTCGCTGAGCAACGTTGGCTGTCTCTATGGCGCCAACGCCCGTTGCCTCGCGGCAGAGGCCGACGATCGGGGCGTGATCTATTTGGGCACGGCCCGCAGCAGCGTCTATCGCGGTCACGACCGCTCCTCCTCGACGCCGATGGCGTTGCTCTATCTCTCGGCGGTGGCGGCTGCCGCCATCATCTTGATGGTGGTGCGCACCGTGCGTTCCAGGTCGATCCCCGGCGACCTCTTGGGCGAGCAGGGCGAGATCGAGCGACGTTGGGGCGAATGGGACGCGCTGATCGAGGAATCGCTCTTGACCCACCACCGGGTCACCGCCGAGATGTTGGCGGGGCATATCCCCGAGGGCGCCCTGCAACTGACCATGATGCGCTACGTGGACACCCATCGCCAGCAGGATCTGGTGTTCAGCCAGCAAAAGAGCGCCGGAGGACACACCGCAGGGGCTATCGAGCCCCGGCGACGGGCTGAGCTGGAGCGCCTGGTCGAGAACTGGCGCTTTCTGGCCGAGCGCCTCGACGAGACGGGCAGCGCCACGCCCATCGCCGCCCGCATGACCGAGCAGTTGTGCGAGCTGTTGGGCTTTTCGGCGCTCTCGTCGCGCACCTTCCGCTCGCTATTCGGGTACATGGTCGGCGCCTCCACGTTGCGGCTGAGCATCCCCCACCAGTTCCCCATCGTCTTTGTGCTCAAGCGGAACCTGGATGGCGACGATGTGCGCGACATCCGCGACCTGATGAAGGTATTGAACGCCACCTCCTTCTTTGCCCTACTGATAGTGGTGGGCGAGGACCCCATGGATCGCAGCCAAAGCACGGCGCTCAAGCGGCTGGTGCGTAGCGGCGCCGAGGATTTCATCGTGCTGGATTACCAGGACCTGTGCCGCCTCTATCTGGCCACCGATGCCGAGCGCCAGCTCGTGAACACCATCCTGGAGCAGATGGACCTGACCGTCGTCTCCCCCTATGTCATCTCGGGGCCGGTGTCGGGGAATATGTTCTTTGGCCGCGACTATGAACTCAAGGCCATCACCCGCACGGTGCGCGATCGCAGCTTTGCCATCGTCGGGGGGCGCAAGATCGGCAAGACCTCGGTGCTCCGCAAGGTGCACGATCTCTTGACGCACACCAGCGGCTTTGCGCCGATCTATCTCGATTGCCAGCACGTCATCACCTACCGCGAGTTCTTTGACGCGCTGGCTCTCGCCAGTCAGCTCGACGCCGTTGCCGACGCCGTCCCCGACGCCCTACGACGCATCGCCGTCCACTTGCGCCGGCAACATGGCGGTGTCATGCTGGTGATCCTGCTGGATGAGGTGGATCAGCTTCTGGCCCACGATCGGCAACAGCGGATGCGCCTCTTTCTCGTGATGCGCGCCCTGTCACAAGAGGGGGTGTGTCGCTTTGTCTTTTGCGGAGAGCGGCAGCTCAACGGCGCCCTGCACGATCCCCAGTCGCCGCTGTTCAACTTTTGCAACATCCTGCGCTTGAGCTATCTGCTGGAGCGCGATGCCCGGCGCATCATCACCGAGCCCATGGCCGAGATGGGCGTCTCCTTTGAGGAGCCCGCCCTGCTGGTGGATGAGATCATCGCCCTGTCCTCCTGCCATCCCAACGTGGTGCAGGCCATCTGCCGCATGCTCATCGGCCAGGCGAACGAACGCAGCGACCACACCATCCGCATGGAGGACCTCGACGCGGTGCGCGCCTCGGACGAGTTCCGCGAGTTCTTTATCGAGGTGACCTGGGGCAACGCCGATCCGCTGGAACGGCTCATCACCCTGATCATGGCCGATGGGGCAAGCATGACGCTCAAGGAGGTGGAGGAGGCGCTGCACGGCCAGGGTCTCGCCGTGCCCGGCGATGACATCAAGGCGGCGCTGGATGGGCTGCTGCTCTTTTCCATCCTGCGCCGCGAGGGGACCCTCTATGCTTTTGCGGCCCATTCCTTCCCACGCATCGTGAATGAGGCCGGTATTCTGTCTGGCTTACGCACCAGTCTTTTGGAGCAATTGCGCGCGTCTTATGCCGAGGAGCGCCCGAGCCAGGGTGCACCCGAGGCGGGGCGATGACGCGCCGCGACGTTCAGTGAGCGGTCTCGGAGAGGTTGGCCACCCCCAGCCAAAAGTGATGGGGCAATACGTCCGCCGCGGTCACGACCTTGATGGCCTCGCCCGCCTGGAACGTCTCCGGCAGCGTGCGCGGATGGATATAGCAGACGTTGGGGCGGCTTCCATATTTATTCTGATAGTAGGCGCTGGCCCGGGCGATCTTGTCCTCTAGCGATCGTTTGGGTGAGTCGTCGTACCACAACATCCCTTGTTTCATCATGTTCATCCGTTCCTTATACGAATCAGGGCCGCCGGGGGAGTGCTTTGCCAGCGTCCATGTTTATCCATGAGGGTTTGACGGCGACCCGACGGCCGATGCCGGGGCGATTCGGCGGGACATGTGTGGGCAGGCCCTCGCATATAGAATACAGGCGCCCCAGGCGCGGCCATCCGGTCGCCGTCTCGCTCGTTCTGGCGCAGGGCGGATGCTCAGCGCCGAGATAGAACGAGTGTTCTATTCACACTATAGCAGAACATTCGTTCGATGTCAAGGCCGAGTTTTTCGCCCCGGGAGCGCCGAGCACCAGCTCGGCACTTCCACGCCCAGATGCCGAGCTGGTGCTCGGCGTTCCCAGGGGCGCGGCGGGCGATTGCCAAGCGCGAGGCAGAGGCGTAAAATGACAGGGAGCTGATCCGTTCCCAAAGGAGGGCATGATGTTCAAGACACGGATCTCGCTGGGCAAGATATTGGGCATTCCTGTGCGCATCGACATTAGCTGGCTGATTATCGTGATCTGGGTCACCTGGAGCTTTGCCGGCGGCTATTTCCTGCAGCGGTATCCCGATTGGTCGGGCGGTCTTCGTTGGGCGGTGGGTGTCTTTTCCAGCCTGCTCTTCTTTGGCTCGGTGTTGCTCCACGAGCTGGGTCACGCAGTGCTGGCGCGGCGGCTGGGCATGCCGGTGAAGGATATCACCCTCTTTGTCTTTGGCGGCGTGGCCGATATCGGCGACGAGCCGCGCACCCCCGGCGCCGAGTTTACCATGGCGCTCATAG
>SKLG01000217.1 GCA_007123335.1 Anaerolineae bacterium
GCCGCAAAATCGTCTATGCCTCTACTGGCGGCGCGGTCTATGGCGAGCCCGAATATCTGCCGGTGGACGAGAATCACCCGATCAATCCGCTGGACCCCTATGGCGCCAGCAAGCATCACGTCGAGCACTATTTACGCATCTATAGCACCCATTTCTCCATAGACCATACCATCCTGCGCTACCCCAATGTCTATGGACCTCGGCAGGACCCGTATGGCGAGGCCGGCGTCGTGGCGATCTTTGCGGCGCAGATGCTGCGTGGCATCTCACCGATCATCAACGGCTCGGGAGAGCAGCAGCGTGATTTCTGCTATGTCGGCGACATCGCTCGCGCCAACGTGTTGGCGCTTACCCGTGGCAGCGGTGAGATTGTCAACCTGGGTTCGGGAGTCGGCACCTCGGTGAACCAGGTTTTTGACATGCTGGCTGCGGCTTGTGGATGTCAGATGGAAAAGAAACATGGGCCGGCCAAGCTCGGCGAGGTCTTTTGCACCTACCTGGATGGTAGCAAGGCGCGAGAGGTCTTGGGCTGGGAGGCTCAAGTATCATTGGAAGAAGGTCTGCAAGCCACGCTAGAGTCCTTTCGTGCCAAGATCCTGAGCGATGCGACCAGCGCGTCCCCTTCTAGTGTGTAACGCATAGAGGGAACCGATCGATGGGCAGTTGTAGCCGCAGATACAAAGGATATGGTGGACGGAGAACAGGCGCGAACGGAGCAGGATACCGAAAGGGATACGCCCTCGGCGATTGAAGCATTGTTGGGGCGTGTCGCCCAGGAGATGAATACTCACGACGGGGGCCAGATCGTCCACGTTGAGCGACTCCCTGGGCGGCCGCCCCGCTATGCCGCGCCGGAGGCTCCCTTGCCCGAGCTGCTGCAACGCTCGCTCGCGCTGATGGGCATCCGCGATCTCTATGCTCACCAGGTCGAGGCGTTGGAGCGGGTTCGTCGTGGGGAGAATGTGGTCGTGGTCACCGCAACCTCTAGCGGCAAGACGCTGTGCTATAACTTGCCCGTCCTGGAGACGATCCTCGGCGACCGATCGGCCCAAGCTCTCTACATCTACCCTATCAATGCCCTGGTCAACGATCAGCTCAAGACGCTGTTCAAGATGAACCTGGCTTTGGGCCAGGAGGCGGTGGGTATCGCCAAGTACACCGGTTCGGTGAACAGCGCGCAGCGGCGCGAGATTCGTGGGCGCAATCCGCACATCTTGCTCACCAACCCCGAGATGGTGCACCTTAGCTTTTTGCTCTGGCACCAGAACTGGCAAAGCATGTGGCGCCAGTTGCGTTATATCGTGATCGACGAGGTGCACACCTATCGCGGCGTGTTCGGCGCCAATATGGCTCAACTCTTGCGGCGTATGTGGCGGATGGCCCAACACTATGGCGCAGACCCGCAGTTCATCTGTGGCTCGGCGACCATCGCCAACCCTCAGGAACTGGCTCAAACGCTTACCGGCCAGCCTTTCGCGGTCGTCGATCAGGACGGCGCCGGCAGCGGTCGCCGTTACTTTGTGCTGTGGAATCCCCCGTTGGTCGGTGAGGCCGAGGCAAATCTGCGCCGCTCCTACGCCGACGAGTCAGTAGACCTCATGCTGCATTGCCTGCGCGCTGAGCTCAACACCATCGTCTTTGCCCGCGCCCGCAAGCTGACCGAGCGCATGCTGCGCGTGGGCCAGGCATCGGCGAGCGAGACGGGCGAGGACCAGCTCTTGCAGCAGATCAGCTCCTACCGCGCCGGCTATTTAGCGGAGGAGCGGGAGGAGATTGAGACCAAGCTCAAGTTGGGCGATATCCGGGGCATCATTACCACCAACGCACTGGAGATGGGCATCGACATCGGTGGGCTCGACGCCGCCATCCTCTCTGGCTATCCGGGTACGATCATGTCTACCTGGCAGCAGGCCGGCCGTGCCGGACGCCGTGGTCGCGATGCCCTCGTTCTACTGGTAGCGTCGCAAAACCCGTTGGACCAATACTATGTGAACCACCCCCAGGACTTTTTTGCTCGCCCTCATGAGATTGCTACGGTCGATCTCAACAATCAACACATAAACATCAAGCATCTGCTATGCGCGGCCAAAGAGCTACCCTTTGACGCTGCAGAGCGCGCCCGGTTGCCGGTGGATACCGACGATATGTTGCGCGCCATGCGAGAAGCCGGCTTGTTGGTAGAGGTAGAGGATGAAGCCGAGGGCGACGGTAACCGACTCGAGTATCCCCAGGATCGTCGCGAGGTACACTTTGACGTATCCTTGCGCGCGGCCAGCCATGAGACCTATCGCATCATCGAGGAAAACCGGGGAGAAGGCCCTGGTTCGGCCGAGATCGGCACCATCGAGCCACCAAATGTGTTTCGCGAGGCGCATCCGGGGGCCATCTATCAGCATGGCGGCGATGACTATCGGGTGGTGCGGTTGGATCGCCAGCGCAGAACCGTCGTTGTGCGCGAGGAGAATGCCCTCCACTATACGCGCTCGAACAGTAGCCTCAATGTGACTCTCGATGAGATGAGGGCCTCGCGGGAGGTAAACCTCATGGGGTTGCCCTGCACCGTAGCACTGGGCGATGTCCTCGTGCAAGAGACAGTGCACAGCTATCAAGAGCTACAACTCGGCAGCGATGCCATGGTGCGCCGGGTCAATCTCGACTATCCGCTGACGATGCGATTGCATACCACGGCCATGTGGTTGGCGCTGCCGGATGGGTTGCGCGAGGCGGGCGCTCAAGCGGCGCAAGAGGTGCAAGAGATGCAAGAGGACTCGACTGACGAGGGTGAGGATCCTGGCGGCGATCCTCTCGCCGCTGGCCTGCACGCTATGCAGCACCTATTGAGTGGCGTCATGCCGCTGTTGGTGATGTGCGATCCCCGCGATGTGAGTGGCTTTGAGCATCTCCATCATCCCAGCATTGGCGCTCCGGCGGTGTTTGTCTATGATGCGTATCAAGGGGGCATCGGTCTGGCGGAGATAGCCTATGCTCGAGTGGAAGAGATGATCCGCCTGGCTTATGGTGCTGTGGCTACGTGCGGATGCCGCGCTGGGTGCCCCTCTTGTATCCAGTCGGGCTCGTGCCGGTTGCGCAACGAGAACTTACACAAGGCTATGGCTCAGGCCATTCTGGGCGCCCTGCTTGGCCCACAACAGGCCCAAGTCGTCTCTGCCAGCGCTACGGCTTGGGAGCCGGCAGCGCTGGCTCAGGGCCGCCCATCCGTCACCGCCAAGAGCTTGGCGGCGAGTCGCCAGCGCGTGTTGGAGGACCTGGCGGCGCGCACGATTCGCGGCACTCTGGAGGCTCACCTCTCCGACCCCGACCAGCGTCCCATCCCGCAGGCCGAGTTTCACAAGGGGGATCAGGTTTTCCATACCACCTTTGGGCGTGGTCAGGTGACCGAGAGCCGCTTTCAGGGCAGCAGAGAACTGGTGACCGTGCGCTTTGTGCGCCGTCGGGGCAGCACCCGTGAGGTCGACGCTTCAACTGGCGCGCTGCAAAAACTGGGAACCGCTGCTGACAGCTAGCAAAATCTGGGGCATGCCATGCCCCAATCTACGCAGCATATAGGCATAATTGCCTACATTGGCGTCAAATATTATTAGTGGTATACTTGATATTGTTCAACCATGGGAGCACTTATTCCACTGAGGAGGCGATAGCGAGAAAGCCCTATGCCCAAACCGGATGTTATTCTAGGAGAACAGAGCCGTGTTGGCATGCTCCGTGGGTTCGAGTCGATGGCGCGATTACTGGCCATCACCCTCGGCCCCATCGGTGGGAACATTGCCAATGCTCGGGAGCCAAAGGGGGAGCCTGAGCTCCTGTACGATGCGGCGACCATCGCCCGGCGCATTATCCAGTTGCCCGACCGCGCCGAGGATGCGGGCGCCATGATGATGCGACACCTCGTCTGGAACGTGCGCGAAGAAGTAGGTGATGGAAGCGCGACGACCGCCGTATTGGCGCGTATCATCGCCCGCGAGATGCAGCGCATGATCGCTGCCGGCGCCAACGGCATGATCCTCAAGCGAGGCATCGAAAAGGCTGCCAAGGTGGCCTTGAGCGCCCTGGATGAACTCTCGATGCCCTTGGAGGGCGAGGACCGCATCGCCGCCGTCGCTACGGCTGCCGTGGGCAATGCCGAGATCGGCCGCTTGTTGGGCGAGATGTACGATGTGCTTGGTCCCAACGCCAATATCGTCATCGAGCCCTATATCGCGACTTTCCACGACCGCACCTACCACGAAGGCGCGCGTTTCAACGGTGGATACCTCTCGCCCTATATGGTCACCGACACGACGATGCGCCGCGCCGTGCTGGACGATGTCCTGGTGATCGTCGCCGATATGGCTTTTGAGTCGATGGAAAGCGCCCAGAACGTCCTCGAGCAGGCCGCCAAGATCGGTGGCAAGAACGTCTTTATCGTCTGCAAGCGCATGTCAGACAAGGCCATCGGTCTGCTGGTAGCCAACAATGAGCGCGGCACGATCCATTCTGTCGCGGTCAACATCAAGCCGGTGGGCGACCTGCGCGCCGGCACCGTAGAGGATATCGCTCTGCTTGTAGGTGGGCGACCGCTGACCGACAAGACGGGAATGCCGCCTGAGGACATTACCAGCGGCGATTTCGGTCGCGCCGACAGGATTATCGCCACCAAGGATTATTATATGATTATCGGCGGCAAGGGAGACAAGGCCGCCATCCGCGAGCGCATCCGCGAGATCCGCGAGCGCCTGCAAAAGACCCATGATGCCGATGAGCGCGAGACGCTCCGTGAGCTGCTCACCCACTTTTCTGAGGGTGTCGGCGAACTGCGTATCGGCGCGCTCACCGAGCAGGAGCGCAAGTCTTTGCGCGAGGTGGCCGAGCAGGCCATGAAAGCCGTTCGCGCCGGCATGGAGGGTGGTATCGTGGCCGGGGGCGGCGCTGCCTATCTCGACTGTATTCCTGCTGTGGAGGCGGTCGAGGCGGAGGGCGATGAGGCCTTTGGCGTGCAAATCCTCGCCCGTGCTCTGGAGGAGCCAATGCGCTGCATCGCCGCCAACGCCGGAGTTCATCCGCCGCTGGTCATCGCCGAGGCCCGCGCACAAGGGGCGAACTATGGCTATGAGGTGCGACGGGGACAAGTGTTAAACATGATCGATGCAGGGATTGTCGATCCCACGTTAGTGGTCAAGCGCGCGCTTCAACAAGCCGTTAGTGGGGCCATGATGCTACTATCCACCGATGCCCTCGTTCTGCACCGCAAACCGGAGGAAGTGTTTGAGCCATGAGCATGTCTACCGAGCAAGCAGTCGAATCGACCGATCGGACAGAAACGGCATGGGAGTCTCTCGGGCCCATCTCCAGTGGTGGTACCGTCTTTAGTCTGGCCATCTCACCCACGCCAGAAGTATCACGTTACTGGGCCGCCACAGGTTGCGGTATCTTTTACTCGGATGACGGCGGAGCATCCTGGAAGCAGACCCTCAACGGCCTCAGCACGCCTTTGCTCAGCTCTTTGACCGTGGCCTCCACCGGAGCTCTCTTTGCCGGTGCGCTGAGTGGTGAGCTCTTTTCCTCCTTTAACTATGGCCAAAGGTGGGAGGCGGGACTGGTTCCCGAAGAGCTCTACGCCATGGTTACCATCTTGGTGACTTCCCCCAATTTCCGCCGCGATGGCACCTGCTTTGCCGCCACGGATGGCGCCGGGCTCTTGGTGTCGCGCAACTCGGGGCAGAGCTGGGAGGATAGCAGCTTTGGCCTGGGCGACATCAGCGTGTTGGCGCTGGCGACATCGCCCGATTGGTCAGAGCGGGAGATCATGTTCGCCGCCACCACCGATGGGGTGTTTGTCTCTCGCAACGGCGGGCGCGCCTGGCGCGAGACCGAGCTGATGATGGACGACGACGTCGTCGACGTTCTGACCGTCAGCCCGGCGTTCGAGCAGGATGACACCGTCTATGCCGGCACCGAATCGGGCAGGCTCTATGTCTCGCGTAACGCCGGTCGTAGCTGGGAGTTGTTGCAAGAAGAAGTGGCCGAAGGGCCGGTGAATAGCCTCTGGCTGGCGCCTGATTTCGCCGACAGTGGGCGTATGATCGCCGGCGTCGCCTCGGCCCTGATGCTCTCTGAGGATCGTGGCGCCTCGTGGCGCGTGGCCACGCATCTGCCCGGTGCGGTGCTTGCCCTGGCCGGGAATGACGAGGTGGTCCTTGCCGGCCTGCACGACGCCGGCGTGTACAAATCGGTGGATGGCGGCGCGTCCTGGCAACCCTCGTCCGAGGGGTTGGCCGCGCGTGGCTTTGCCCGCTTGCTGAACGTAGCGGGTACGCTATATGCCATGGGCCCGCAAGAGGGGCTGTGGACGGCCGATGGCAAAAAGCTGGATTGGCAGCCCGTCGAGGGCCTCGATGCTTACCTGCCCCTGTCGGCGATGTATGCCAGGGCAAATAACGATGGGGCCACCGACCTGTTCGTCGTCAGCCAGGAGGACGGCATCCTGTATCGACAGGCGGACCATACCTGGGTGAATGTGTGCGAGGTTCCCGGCATCCAGTCGCTCACCCTCTTGCCCAACGGCAGCGGTTGGGCCGGCACGGTGGATGGCCATCTGCTCATCTCGCAGGATAATGGTCAGAGCTGGGAGGAGGCGCCCTCGCCATGCGACGGTCAGGAGATCCTCTCCATCGTGGCCTCGCCTACCTTCGAGCAGGATCACACCCTCTTCATCGGCTCCTCCATCCCGGCCACGGGCAACCGCCAGGCCAGGGTGGCGCTGTGGCGCTCTACCAATGGCGGCGCGGATTGGCGTCAGGTGACGACTCAGACCACGTCGGCGCGTTGGGTGGATATCGCCATGCCCGCCGATGTCGATGGAGATGCGGGCGCATCCAGCTCCGAACAGGCGGTGCTGGCCACCGGCCCCTATTGCCTGCGGCCGCTGCGCCGCGCCAAGGATGTCTGGATCAGCACCCGGGTCGACCCCGATGGCGCCAACGTGCTCAACGTCGTCGTCTTGGGCGAGATCGATCAGGGCGGCGTGCTCTATGCCGCAACCGGCAACGGCATCTATCGCTCCATCGATGGCGGACGCACCTGGCAGCCCTTCTCTGGAGGGTTGACCGTGCAGAGCTTTATCGCCCTGGTTGCGCTGCAAAACGGGGACGCTACCTCGCTATGCGCGCTGAGCCTGGGCGGACTTTTGTGGCAGCGCCACCTCTCGTAAGAGATAGCATCGTCAAAAACGGGGAGGCATGGACTATCATGCCTCCCCGTTTCTCATGTCCGGTGATGAGGGAGGGCCGATGAACGACCTGGAGAGATTCCACGCCTGCATGCGCTACGAGGCAGTAGACCGCGCACCCTTTTGGTATGGCGGCGCCTGGCCCGAGACCCTGGCCCGCTGGACCGCCGAGGGCTATGACCCCGACACGTTCGATCTGCAGATGGGCGCCGACAGGCGCAATGTCTTTTCCAAGTGGTTCTTTCCCCACCCACCCTTTGCCCATCAGGTGCTGGAGGAGGATGCGCAACACATCCTCTATATCAACCATGAGGGCATCCTCATGCGCGAGCGCAAAGACCACCCCATGAGTTCCATGCCCCAATTTGTGCGTTTCCCCGTCGAGTCGCGGGCCGATTTTCGCCGCTTTTGGCGGGAGCGCATGCAGCCCGACCTGAGTCAGCGCATCGGCCCCGACTGGCAGGAGACGTTACGCGCCGCCCGCGCCCAGCCCCACCCGCTGATCATCATCTCCGACCGCTGGGGAGGGTTCTTTGGCCCGCTGCGCAACCTGCTGGGCGTGGAATCGTTGTGCACATTGTTCTACGACGATCCGGTCTTTTTGGAAGAGATGATGGACGCCGACGCGGCCTTTATCGTGGCCATGATGGAGCAGATTCTGCCGGTGGTGCCCATCGACGCCTTTGTCTTTTGGGAGGACATGGCCTACAAGACCGCGCCGCTCATCTCGCCGCAGATGGTTCGCCGCTACATGCTGCCGCGCTATCGCCAGGTCATAGACCTCTTGCACCGTTATGACGTGCCCTGGATCGGCCTGGACAGCGACGGGATGATGGCGAGCCTCATCCCGGTGTGGATGGACGCCGGGATCAACGTCCTCTATCCCTTTGAGGTACAGGCCGGCATGGATGTGATCGCCGTCCGCGCCACGGTGGGCCGCGATTTGCGCATGTGGGGCGGCATCGACAAGCGCGCTCTGGCCCAGGGGCCCCAGGCCATCGACGCCGAGCTGCGCCGTGTGCGTCCCTTGATCGAGGAGGGCGGATTCATCCCCCACACCGACCATTCCGCGCCGCCCGATATTCCCTTTGCCCATCATTCCCTCTATATGCAA
>SKLG01000091.1 GCA_007123335.1 Anaerolineae bacterium
CAAACGGCCTTGGACACTCAGCCCCTCACTCTGGGGCAATGGGGGCTCATCGTTCTGGTCAGTAGCGCGGTCTTTTTCGCTGACGAATTGCGCAAGCTCGTTCAGAGACGCATGAGGCGCGACTAACCATCCATCTACGAATCGCTATCGCCAATGGGCTAGCCGCGCAGCCGAGACCCGCCGGCAAGGATCGCATCGATGGCCTCAACGACCTATCACACCGGTATCAAAGAGCTGCCTGAGGATGAACGTCCGCGAGAACGGCTCAGGATCTATGGCGCTCGGGCGTTGTCGACGCCCGAGCTCATCGCCATCGCACTACGCACCGGCTCACACACCCACAGCGCCCTGACACTGGCGCAACGCCTGCTCAGCACCTGCCAAGGGTTAGAGGGCTTGAGCCAGGCCAGCGTCGAGGAGCTCTGTCAGGTGCCAGGCATTGGTCCGGCCAAGGCCGCCCAACTCTTGGCCGCCATCGAATTGGGCCGACGTGCTATACTGACCCAGGGCGATCCCCGTCCCCAGATCGGCTGCCCGCAGGATGCCGCGAATCTCCTGGCGAGTCGCATGGCCGACGCCCTCCAGGAGGAGCTACACGTGTTGATCCTCAACACTCGCCATCGGGTTATGCGGGCCGTCACCGTCTATCAGGGGAATGTCAATAGCGCGCAGATACGCACCGCCGAGGTATTCCGCGAGGCCATTCGCGACAACGCCAAGGCGATCATCGTTGCGCACAATCATCCCAGCGGCGACACGTCTCCCTCCACCGACGATGTCCAAGTGACAGCAGCTTTGGTGCAGGCCGGGCGGCTCTTGGATATTGAGGTGCTGGACCACCTTATCATCGGGCGCGGGGGACATACCAGCCTGAAAGAACGAGGGCTCGGTTTTAGCTAAAAGACGTGAGAGGAACAGGCGCGATCAAACCCGTCTCAAATCGACCGCGCCTATTGTCCATTCATGAAGCGATACCGTCGAGCGCTCCCTATGAGATCGAGTATGCTCAATATGTATGGTTCTTGTGTATCTGCTCAGTTATTCCCCAAAATAGCTTGGCAAATCACGATTTTATGGTAGAATGTTTACAGAGAGAGAACTATAGACAGTGCCCTCCCCTCGCTCCGTCGTACGCATCCAGATTTACGGCGAGTGCACATCATCGCAGAAATAGGATGTAACGAGGAGTTTACCCATGCCCGAGACACCTTTCCATACCTTATCCATCGACGAGGTCCTAGAGGAACTCGATACGAGCGGTGAGGGTATTTCCGAGGCTGAAGCAGAACGGCGCCTGGAAGAGTATGGCCCCAACGAGATCGAGTCCAAGGAAGAGACCACCCCCCTCGAGATATTGTGGAATCAAGTCAAGGACCCTCTGGTGGCGGTGCTGGTCTTTGCGGGGGTCATCTCCCTGATCGCCGGCGAAGAGCTGGATGCCCTCATTATCCTGGCTGTCATTATTATAAACACCGCGATCGGCTTCTTCCAGGAATACAAGGCGGAGACGGCTATCGAGGCGTTGCGTTCCCAGGCAGCGCCAGAGGCCGAGGTGCTGCGTTGCACAGAGGAGGACGAGTGCGTCGAAAGGCGCATCAAGGCGACCAAGGTGGTCCCCGGTGATGTGATCCTGCTGGACACTGGCGACAGAGTGCCCGCTGATGCTCGCTTGTTGACAGCCACTAACCTTCAAGTGGACGAATCGATGCTCACCGGCGAGTCGACAGGGGTGACCAAGGACACCGAGCCGATGGAGGATGAAGAAGCCCCTACCGCAGAACGCACGAACCTCGTCTATGGCGGCACCAGCGTCACCGATGGGCGGGGCAAGGCGGTCGTGTTCGCCACCGGCGAAAGCACCGAGATGGGCGAGATCGCTACGCTCATCCAAGAGACCGAAAAGGTAGAATCGCCGCTACAACGTCAAACACGGAACCTGACCAAGAAGCTAGGTATACTGGCTCTGAGCGCTGCCGTTCTCATCTTTGGGCTTGGCTTGCTCCAAGGGTTGGTATTGGAAGAGGTATTCCTCTTTGCGCTGGCGGCGGCGGTCTCCTCTATCCCCGCGGGTCTGCCGGCGGTGATGAGCATCACCCTCGCCGTAGGGGTCACCCGTATGGCCCGACGCAACGCCATCATCCGTCGCTTACAGGCGGTGGATACGTTGGGCGCAGCGACGGTCATCTGCACCGACAAGACCGGGACGCTGACCACCAACGAGATGACGGTGCAACAGATCCTCGTCGATGACCGTGTCGTCACCGTCACCGGAACCGGATTCACTCCTGAAGGGGACTTTGAGCTGAACGGCGACCAGATCGACCCCCAAGAGGAGAACTCGGTGCGCCTGGCCCTGGAGATCGGCGCCCTCTGCAACGATGCCCATCTCACCCAGCACGAACTCGACGGCGATGAAGATGAACCTGAATCTCGCTGGGAGATACGTGGCGACCCCACCGAGGGGGCGCTGGTGGTGGCCGCTGCCAAGGCCCATCTGCAAAAAGGGCATCTGGAAAACGTATATCCTCGCATCGACGAGATCCCCTTTTCGTCAGACCGGCGCTTTATGGCCACCTTCCATCGCATGTCCGAAGAAGAGGGCGATGAGGTGAGGGTCTATGTCAAGGGCGCCTTTGACACCATCCTCGAATTCTGCGATCGCAAGCGCGATGGCGATGATATCCAGTCGATAGAGGACGCAGATCGGGAGGAGATCCAGGAAGAGAACACTCGCATGGCCTCTGAGGCGCTACGGGTCCTCGCTCTCGCCTACGAGACCATCGATCCTGACGAGGTGGAGACCTTTAAGGAAGAGCTGGAATACGGCCGCGCCTCCTTGATCCTTGTCGGCTTGGCAGGCATGATAGATCCGCCCCGTCCCGAGGTGCCTGAGGCGGTGGAAAGCTGCAAACGGGCGGGCATCCGCGTCATCATGGCCACCGGCGATCACAAGCTCACCGGCGAAGCCATCGCCCGTCAAGTGGGCATCTTTGAGGAGGGCGACCGCGTGCTGACCGGCACAGACGTCGAGCCGATGAGCGACGAGGAGCTCGACGATGCCATCGGGGAGACGTCGGTCTTTGCTCGTGTCTCGCCGGAGCACAAGCACCGCCTGGTCCAATCGTTGCAGCGTCAGGGTGAGGTGGTGGCCATGACCGGCGATGGCGTCAATGACGCTCCGGCATTGCAGGCCGCAGAGATCGGCGTGGCGATGGGCATCACCGGGACTGATGTCACCAAAGAGACGGCCGAGATGGTGCTCACCGACGATAACTTTGCCAGCATCGTCAGCGCTGTGGAGGAAGGGCGCGTTGTCTTTGAGAATGTGCGCAAGGTAACCAAGTTTCTATTGGTCACTAATATCGGCGAGGTGCTGACCCTGTTTACCGCCTTGCTCTTTTTCCCAGATTTGGGTCTGATCCTCGCGCCAGTGCAGATTCTTTGGATAAACTTGGTTACCGACGGTCTTTTGGATGTCACACTGGCCATGGAGCCCAAAGAACGCCCCGTCATGGACGATCCGCCACGAGAAAGAGAAGCGGCCATTATCAATAAAGAGATATTTCTTAATACCACATGGGTCGCGCTCTTTATGGCCGGAGGCACGCTGTGGATGTTCATACGCACCATGAACCCCGACGATCTTGCCAGGGCACAGACGATGGCGTTTTCCACACTGGCCATGTTTCAGGTATTCTATTCGCTGAGCTGCCGATCAAGGATTAGATCGTTCTTTAGCTTGGATCCATTAGCCAACAAATATCTGGCCGGTGGCATCGTTGTCTCGGTGATCTTGCTCATATTGGCCACTAATGTGAATTTTCTACAGTCGGCTTTGGGGACCCGCTCTCCTACATTAGAGGAGTGGGGGCTCATCGCTCTAGTCAGCAGTTCAGCTTTTGTCGCCGACGAGCTACGCAAGCTCGTCCAGAGGCGCATCAGAAGCAACGACTGATTGCCTTGTTGATTCATGAGCCGACACCACCGATTTGACTGTACAGAGGACTGGGCTTGGTTGACAAGGAGGCGTGCTAGACATGGGTGCCATCAAGACACCTCTACCCGTGAAGCTGATTATGCCCATGTTCACGTGCGACGCGTCATTGTTTGAGCGCGCCGAGGAAGCATTGACACCATGCTTTGGCCCACTGGATTACCGCAGTGCCAGGCTACCCTTTGCGCATACCGCATACTATACGCCCGAGTTTGGCGCGCCGCTGCTACGGCAGTTCATGACCTTTGAGCGGCTTATCGATCCAGGAAACCTGGCTGCGATCAAGCACCACACCAACGCCCTTGAACAGCGATTGTCGCAGGCGGGAAAACGGCGCATCAACCTCGACCCTGGCTATATCTCGGCTGCCAAGCTGGTATTGGCCACCACCAAGGATCACAGCCACCGCATCTATCTCGGGCAAGGAATCTATGCGGAGATCACGCTATCCTATCACCATGGCGACTGGCAGACACTGCCCTGGACCTATCCGGACTATGCCAGCGACACCTATCAGGCGATCCTCCGCGAGGTACGCGCCCTCTATATGGCCCAACTGCGGGAGCTACGCTTACAGGGCATGGTCAACGTCGAGGGCTAGGGTGGCAGAAGTCCCTTGATGGGTATACATCGTGGATGAGCGCATGAGGCAGGCAGTGCGTCGTAAGAACAGCCTGCCTACTCGACGATCAGGTTAATGTCCGAGATCAGGCTCTCATAGTCCCATCCGGAGGCGTAAACCCGGATGCGGATCACGCGATGAGGGGTCACGGGCAACGTCTCGATCAAGTTGGGCGATTCGAAAAGCACCCAACGATCCTGGGGGACCTGCTGGCCATACATCGTCGGCGTCTCGGGGTCTGCGCGATAGTAAAAGCCCTGCACCCACTCGGCTTCGCTGTCATAGGCATCTCGATAGGTCAACCGGATCATCAGTGGGTACTCGGAGCTGAGGTAGCCTCCTCCTGCCAGGCTCTGATAACGCACCTTGACCGTCGCGCGAACCACCAAAGAGGTCACCGGATCGGGCAAAACCTGGTCAAGGGCCTGCTCCAACACCGTCTGGCAGTGGTTGCCATGGCCACCCACACGACGGAAGAGAACGGCGGGGCGACCCTCGTCAAGAACCTGTTCGATGGTGCCATCTACATCGCCGCCATCGGTCCCTTGATCGTTGTAGCTGCGCCAACCCTCCAGGCCATCGCGCAAATCTCCATTGACGAGCAGGTTTCGAGCTGCATCCACCGCTTGGGCGGGAGGCTCACCCAACGCTACCTTGGTGCGCGTGCGCGGCTCGAGGACAACCTCTTCACCGACAGCGCTGATCCAGGCATGTCCGCGGTTATTGACGGTAAACTCGCTGCGCTCATTGTTGGTCACGATGGTATAGCTGCCATCGGCGTCCAATTGGGCCAGCGCATGCAGCGTCTCGACACTGAAACGAGTTCCTGACTCACCGGATAGCGCCGTGCCCAGCTTGATGCGTCCCGCCAGCAACTCGAGATGCACCGTGGGCGCCACCCGACCCGACGCGAATCGAGGCGAGCGCAACGTCGTCAGGCGCACTGTGGTGCCGGGGAAGAGTCGCATAAAGCTGTGATCGGCAAAAGAGATGACCGCCTCGGACGTCTCGTCGGCGCGGATCACGGTACCCTCGGAAACCGACATGCTCCTGCCCCTGCCCAGCGGCATCGCTCCACGCCCCAGTGGCGGCTCGACGACAATGGTACCCACCAGCGATTCCACCGAGGCCTCGTTGCGGCGTTCGGCATAGGCGACATACCAACGCACACCTAGCGGGCCGCCCACAGCTAGCACGCAAAAGAAGGCAAAGGAAAGAACCAGAACAAGCCAAGCCACACGCTGGGGATTGCGTTGCATCTAGTAACGCACCTCAAAGGAAACCAGGTCGCCCATCGCCGGCGCCCATTCGGTCTCGACTCGTGTTACGTGAGCCAGTGACGGCCCGGCATGGAGCCAGGACACAAAACGACGCAGGTCATTCTCTTGACCCTCAGCCACTACCTCGACGGTGCCATCATCACGGTTACGCACCCACCCTACCAGGCCAAGAGCCCGCGCACGCTGTCGGGCATAGTAGCGAAAGCTGACACCCTGTACATGACCGTGAATCACCGCCTGCAACCGCTTCCGCGACGATGCGCCTTGTCCCTCTCCACCCATCCAAGCCCATCCCGCTTCATCTACTAGCCCAGATCGATGACCTCATCGGACCAGTCATCGTCATCCTCGATGTCGCTCTCGTCTAGCATGTCCGAGTCCAAGTCATCGTCGTCAAGCTCTGTATCGTACAGATCAACGGCGATCATCTCGGTCTCGTCAGGGTCCACGGCCATCAATTCCAGGACGCCTTCGGCAAGATCGATCTCGTCAAGCGCCTCCTCAGCGGCGACCGCAGCCACCTCGTCCTCTCCGGAGGCGAGATACTCCAGCAGATCGCGGGCGCTCTTGCCGCCGATCTGGCCGAGAGCCCAGATGGCCATGCCCTGCACCTCGCGGTCCCGCTCCAGAGCCATGCGGCTCAACCGTGGCACGGCGCGGCGCAACTGCAGCTCACCTGCGGCGCGCGCTGCCTCATAGCGCATCTCGGGGCTGGGATCCTCCAACTCTAGAAGCACCGTCTCGCTCCACACCTGGTCGGCACTGCGCCCCATGGCGAACACGGCACTGATGCGCATGAGCGGGTCATCGTGGTCATAGGCCCAGCCGATGATCCGGCGCACGGCGTCGTCGTTCACAAAGGCGATCGATTCCACGGCGCGGCGTACGACCTCCAGATCCTCTTGATCATTGGCGATGACCCGCGCCAACGCCTCCTGAACGCGCTGGCCATAGCGCTTGTGGATGAACTCGAACTCGGCCAGGTACAAAAACCGTCCCAGAGCCGTCGCCGCAGCGGCTCGCACCGCAACGTCTGGATCCTCGGTCAGCATGGCAAGCAAGGGGCGCAACAGATCAATACGCTCATCCTCCCACAGCCCCTCGATGGCCTGGCGTCGCACCACGGCGTCGGTATCGCTCAAGCAGCAACGAAACAGATCACGATAGTCCAGTTCAAAGCTCTCTTCGGCATGAGCGACCATGCTTGCCAAAAGCTCTCGCCGTCGCTCATCGCTTATGGCGCAAAAACAGCTCGCGAACCGCTCGCTCTCCTCCCGCGTAGGAGCAGAGAGACTGGCCAATATTTCGGCGGACAAGGGCGAGTTCTCGCGCAGAATCTGTAGAGCTTGTTCAAAATCTAGTGGCATAGCTACCAAACGTCTCCTTGGAACACCAGGTTCCACTGGTCTCTATGGTAAAGAGCAATGATCAAACATTGCTCCGATGATCAGCCAAAATAACGCAGATAGTCCATGAAGGTCACCACAAGCATCAGGGCGATGAGTAGAACAAACCCGATGGCATGCACCAGGCCTTCTTTTTCAGGCGGCACGCGCTTGCCGCCTCTCAACGCCTCGATCAGGACAAAGATCAATCGCCCTCCGTCAAGCGCAGGCAGGGGCAGTAGATTGACCAAAAAGAGGTTGATACTCAGGAAGGCCGTGAACTCGATCAACTGCTCCAGACCGCTCCTGGCTACTTGGGCCGTCTCCTGGTAGATGCCGATGGGACCGCTCACCTGGAAAGGCAACTCGCCGCCAATGGCAGCGCCGATCAACATGAACATACCCCGAACCGTGTTGTATGTCGCGCGAAAGCCGAGGGGAATCGCCTCCCAGACCGGGTAAGCCACTCGCTCCAACGGTTCCCCGACGCTGATTCCAACAGCACCCTCAGGCGGTGGATCTACCCGTGGCACGACCGTAACCGGGTCGAGACGGCGTTCGTTGCGGCGCATGACAATCTCTACCGGCTCACCAGCGCGCGCGCTGATGCGTTGCACCGCCTCTTCATAATCCTGCACCGGCTCGCCGTCGATCTCTACGATGGTGTCGCCAGGGCGTATGCCAGCCTCTGCGGCCGGCGAGTTCGGCGCGACCCAGTAGACGCCGGCGCCAGACCCCTCTACCGGAGTCAGTGCGCCGGTCAAAAAGGTGATGGAAAAGAGAACCACGGCCAAGACCACATTCATCAACGCACCGGCCGAATAGACCAAGGTGCGCACCCAGCGGCTCTTGGAGGCGAGGTTCCCCTCCTCCGTCGGATCGTCTTCGGCCATTTTGACAAAGCCGCCAAAGGGCAGCGCATTGATGGTGATCTCGGTCTCTTGCCAGGTAAAGAGGCGCAACAAACGCGGAGGATAGCCAAAGCCAAACTCGCTCACGTGCACACCGCCGAGCTTGGCACTGAGCAAATGCCCTAATTCGTGCACAAAAATGAGCAA
>SKLG01000318.1 GCA_007123335.1 Anaerolineae bacterium
AGGAAAGAGCTTGATTGTTGCCGCTCTGCGCCTGACGCAGCATGAACACCAGGAACAGGCCGATCAATGCCAGCGGCACGATCTGGATCAGGATGATCCCCCAGTTCTCCCAGATGCTGGGACGCAGCACTGTGAGGTTCTCGATGGCGGCGATCTCATCGGGGCTCACCCCAAGGTTGATCAGCGTCTCGCTGAGCCCCATATTGGGCTCGCCACGCGAAGTAAATCGTCTGCCATCGACGGTCGTCATCCGGATAGTGCCGTCGGTGGTCAGCGAGAGATCGGTCACCCGGCCATCGCGCACCATACGCACGGCCTGACTCAGCGAGATATCCTCCGCCGTATCAGGAGCCGCAAAAAAGCTGTAAAATAGAGCGATGCTGGCGACAAATATTAATAGATAGACAAATGTATTCTTGGGCAAACCAGGTCTCATATATTTTCGTCCTTTATTGAGAGGGCGACTATACACACTGTCGGGAGGTGCTCCTACCGGGCACACTCCTTACCATAATCGATTGTACCACATAAACTCCAGCCCGAAAAATTTCCCTATCCAAAGGTGGTGATTTACTGGATGCCCAGCTGGTAGGTCGTGGGCACGATCTGGATCCAGCTCTGGCCCGGTTTGAGCGGGATGTGTTGGCCGTTGGCGTCGATGAGTTGAAAGAGCATGTTGGCATCCTCACGCCACCAGAAGCCATCAATCACCTGGCCATCACGGAACACCTGCACCCGCTCGCCGCCCTTGAGAGCGATGCCGATGGCCCGTGAGCCGAGACTGTCCTCAATGATGTCGCTATTCCAATGCCTGGCATAGAGGACGATGACGTTCTGCACACCGATGTGCTCTCCGGTGAGGGCGTCGGTGTACTGCACGCCCTGCACCCAGCGGCGATAGACCCCTGCCCCTGCATCCCAGGTCCAGACGACGGTACTGGACGAGGGTAGAGGAATGTGCACCCGGGAGGCGGGAGCACCGGCTGGCACGCCGTCGCCAAAGGTCAGGCCACGGAGCGATGCACCGCGCTCCCAGCCCAGCCCACGGATGCGCTCGCGCACCTTGGGCAGCGCGGTGAAAAGATTATGGGGCGCGCGACGCTGGGCGCTGCGGAAAAAGAGATCGCCCTGGTAATCCTCGTGAATGAGATGAAGAGGGTGTTGCGCCAGAAGTTGATTCACTCCGATACTGGCCCCCGAGTAGACAAAGACGCCATCAAAGGCGTGCAACAGGTCGATATTCACCGGGCGAGCGCTGCGAACGGGACCCACCTGGTTAGGTTCGTTGCGCAGGAATACGGCGGTGATGCGGGTGATCCAGAAGGCATCCATCAGGTCCTCGAGGACGATGTCGGCCTGGGCGATGCCGGCCGGCGGGCGCGCCGCGCCGTCATTGCCGTATCGCACCAGGATCGGGCGCCGATGGATCAGGTTGGCGTCATCGACGTGGAGCCCGGTCAAAGGGTTTGTGTGGCCGCCATAGCCGGGCGGCGCGCCCGCCGGCGATATCGGGGGAAACTCGATGGCATAGTGCACCGCCGAGGACCCAGAGGGCTTGGCGGCGATCGAGCCGGCAGATCCGGCAGCGCCGGGCGGTTGGGTAGGCGCCGCAGCTTGAGGCACAGGTGTGGCGGTTGGCTCGGGTGTCTCGGTAGCTGTGGGGAGCGGCGTCTCGGTGGGATGGGGAGTTGATGTCGCGGTTGCCGTCGCGGTTGGCACAGGGCTCGCGGTGTATGACGGCGTAGGCGAGGGCATGGGCGTAGCGCTGGGCACTATTGTCGCCATCGCTTGGGCTGCGGGCGTCGGGCTGGGCGCAGCGGCACAACCGCTCAGCAGTACTGTGATTATAAAGACAGCAATCCAATAGGCAAGCAACCATGATATGCGCGTATGACCCACCTGTGCCTCCTGAGCCGCAAGCGTTTGCATAGGCGTCGATTATAATGTTCGCTCAGACAGGGGTCAAAACCCTTGATACAACCGACATGGTCCATCTCAGCAACAGATCTCGTAAAAGAGTTCAGGCAACCAACGCCTCGGTCGGCACATGCTGGCGGAGGAATTGGAGCAAGGATTCGCTAAAAGCAGTGGGGTTATCGTTGTGAGGCAGATGCCCGGCATCTGGGATCACCTCTCGATGCACCAGGGCATCATCGGCTGCCCACCCATGGAGCATCTGTTGGATCATCCGCACCACCATCGCCCGCTCAGCCTCACCATGGATGGCCAAAACCGGCACCTCGACCTTGTCCAGAGGGGGATATTCCTCAATGCCCTCCAACGCCGCCTCGGTCACGGTGACCATATCAGCTTTGGAGAGCGCCTTGATGGCCCGCGCTACGTAACGCTGCACGGCGGGCTTTTTGGACATGAACGATGGCGCGACACGCCGCAGATGCCCCTCCGGCCATAGCCGTAGGATAAACGGCTGTATCCGGCCGTACAGCCGCTCGTGCCACCGCGGTCGATAGCCAAGGGCCGGGCTGCCCACCAGGACGAGGGCCATGACGCGCTGCGGTTGGCACCGGTAGAATTCCTGGATCACCAGGCCACCAAACGACTCGCCAACCAGCACTGCTCGCTCGACGCCCACCTCATCCAGCAGCACGCCCAGATCCTCGGCTGCGGCCTGGACGCTGAACCGCTCGCCCATCGGCTGGCTGGCGCCATGGCCGCGCAGGTCCCAGGTGATGACCCGATAGCCTGCGTCGCGCAGGGCAGGCACCTGCTCGGCAAACGTGCCGTGGTCCAGCGTGATGCCATGGGTGCATACCACCACCGGCGCATCTTCCGGACCGGCCGTCCAGTAGCGGAGGGTAGAGCCCGCGCGGGCAAATGTGCCGGCGACGTTGCTCTTTTGCTCACGCGAACGAGCCGCCCCAACACCGATTGATCGTCTTGATCGCTTCCTGGCCATCGCTGCTCCTCACTATAAGCTCAGGCGATTTCGTACATATCAAGGAGGCCGGCCCGCCGCAGCCAACGCCCGATCTGGCGCAGCCCCTCATCAAAATGGATGCGCGGCTGATAGCCTAGCTCGCGCTGCGCCTTGGTGATGGGAAAGTTCTGGTCTGTGCCCATATACTCGACGAACATGCGCGTCATCGGCGGACGATCGGTGCGGCCTATCATGTGATAATAGCTCTCCCAGAGCGTGGCCACGCTCAGCGCCAGCCAGTGGGGATAGTTGCGCGAGGGGCGGGGTAATTCGGCCAGGTCGGCCAGAGCATAGACATACTCGGCCCAGGTGATCTCGCTGCCATCCGAGATGTTGTAAGCCTGTCCTATGCTGGCCTCGCTATCGGCCGCGAGGGTTAGGGCATGCACCAGGTTGGAGACATGGGTAAGACCCATGGTGTGGGCACCGCCATCAACGAGGAACATGCGCCGCCGACGCAGCATCTCGACGATGCGGGTGACGACCATCTCAGCGCCGGGGCCATAGATGGTGGCCGGCCTTATCACGCACACCGGCAGGCCCACCCGTCGGCGATGGCTCCACACCAGCGCCTCCGCCTCGATCTTGCTGTCCGCATAGGGAAACCCGCGCGGGGAGGGGCGTTCTGTCTCCTCCACCGGCTCCCCGGGGAAGCCATAGACGTCGGTGGTGCTCAAAAAGATAAATTTAGAGACCTCGGCCCGGGTCGCAGCGGCCAACAAGTTGCGCGTGCCGTTGACGTTGGTCTGATTAATATGCTCGGGTACGCCCCAATCGCTGACCACGCTGGCGCAATGAAAGACGCGATCCACGTCTTGGGCTGCAGCCATGAGCGTGGCATTGTCGTTCAGGGTGCCAATGCGCACATCCACCTTGATCTCGCGCAGATGCTGGATGCGGCTTGTAGGCCTGGCCAGAATGCGCACCTGTTCGCCACGCACCAAGAGCGATTCCACCAGCTCTGCACCCACTAGACCCGTCGCGCCGGTGACCAGATTGAGCATGGCTCGCCTCCTCTTTGCGCGTGATGGTGCGTGATGCGCTGTCCCGCCATTTGGTCCATCGCTCACTGCATGGCTATTTTAAGGAATGTATGCTGCTTCTGCAAGTGTCATAGCTCCCAAGCGACTTGCTGAAGCCGGGTCTGCAAGTGGTATGACCATCGTTAGGCCTTGATGGCGCCGGAAGATCATGTGTGGCGCTCGCCCATATCCCATGCGGATAAATGGCCGCTTATGGCGAATTGTGCTACAATATATGCGCTCATTATGACACGTTCGAAACACATACCCTTGTTGAGAGGATTCTTGTAACGATTAGCTATGCCTTTACGAGTCACTATTCCTCAGGTTAACCGTTTCTTGTTCCGCAAACAACACCTCACCCCTGAGACGCGGACACACGACGTCACCACTCTGGCCCACAGTATCGGCCCGATTCGCGCTACACCCGCT
Source organism: Anaerolineae bacterium (assembly GCA_007123335.1). Lineage (GTDB taxonomy): Bacteria > Chloroflexota > Anaerolineae > UBA1429 > UBA1429 > SKLG01. The sequence goes on from SKLG01000318.1 coordinate 4,393, forward strand.
ACCACACTATACATCAGCGCATGGGCACGGACAGCCGATTTCCAGACCGAGCATCTCGACGATGCGCTGTATACAAAACGCACGCTGGCGCGCACTCTGGCGTTACACGCGCGGCTCTATGCCGTGCCCACCCGGGACCTGGGCGCCTACTTTTGCGTATCCAGGCCGTTGCTCCGTGTAGGGTTGGCTGATCTGGACACCCTTTTATACCTGGCGTCTAATGGCGATCGGGATAGCGAGGATGTCGCAGAATATCCTTCTAGCCACCAACTGGCACAACGGGTGTTAGAGATCATGAGCACGCAGGGCTCGGCGACGATCGATGAACTCGCCGAGCTGTTGCCCGAGCTGCGTCAACGCATCCCTCATGACCCGAAACAGCCGGAGCGGGGCTACAGTCTGTTGGGCACGCGGCTGATCCCGGCCATGTGCGCCGAGGGGATGCTGATCCGTGCCGAGACCCGTGGGGGTTGGCGCAGCGATCTGTACAGCTATGCGACCATGGCCTCATGGTTGCCGACGATGGATCTGGACACACAAACCTGCTCTGAGGCGATGCGTCAGGCCTTGTTGCGGGTGGTCCGCGCCTATGTGTGGGCCTATGGTCCGGTGACCATCGGCGACGTGCAGCAATGGCTGGGAGGACATTCCCGCCGCCAGATCGTGTCGGCGCTGATGCGCCTGCAGGGGTTGGTGCGCCTGCAGATCGAGGGTAGCCAGGGCGATTATGTGCTGTTTGAGGAGCAGGTAGAAGATCTCCTCGACGACACCGAGTACGAGCCGGCTGCGGCGCTTCTGCCGCCTCGCGACGCGCTGCCCATGGCTTACAGCGATCCGACTCGCTTCCTGGCTCCACCCTATGTTGAGCGCATTTACGATCGCGCCGGAGAGGCTCTGGGCACGGTGTGGCTGGATGGCCAGATCATTGGCACCTGGTGGGTGCAGAACCGCGATCAACGCATCCTTGCCCGCGTCTTTGAGCAACAGGGACCCGAGACGTTGGCGCTGGTGGGCGAACAGGCGCGCAGTTTGGCCAAGCTGCTCGATTTCACCGCTCCCGAGCTGGATATCGGTTGTTTGTCGTGCGAACAAGATGCGGAAAACGCACGTTTTCCCGTGTTGGTGCACGGCCTATTGTCTCGCTGAGCGGAGATCGGCTCACGTCCGGGCGCAAAAGAGGCACGTCCAAGACTCGCAGGGAACAGATGTCAAGGGTGGCGTGATGTTCAGGGAGGGGTAATCATGCAGCAATTCTACCTGCCGACAGAGATTGTGACCGGACGCGGTTGCTTGAGCCAGCTAGGACGCGTGGCGGCCCGCTATGGATCGCGCGCGTTGGTGGTGTGCGGAGCCGGTTTCGCCCGGCGCTCCGGGTTGCTCGATCAGACCATCGACCTGCTGCATCAGGAGGGGATAGCGGCCAGGCCGTTTGAGGGCGTACACGGTGAGGCGGCGCTACCCATGGTGCAGGCCGGCATCGACCGCGCACAAGAGGCCGATTGTCAGGTGGTGGTGGGCCTGGGCGGGGGCAGCGCCATCGATGTCGCCAAGGCCATCGCCGGATTGATCGACCAGCCGGGGCCGCTGTCCGAGTATCACCATGGGCGCAAGCTGGAGCAACCGGCGCGCCCCTTTATCGCCGTGCCCACCACCGCCGGCACCGGCGCCGAGGTGACCAAGAACGCGGTGCTCATCGATCCGGCCAGTCAGGTCAAAATGTCGATCCGCGACGACCGCTGGTTCGCCCGTGTGGCGCTGGTTGATCCCGAGACGACGGTGTCGATGTCGCCCTCGGTGACCGCCAGCACCGGCAGCGATGCGCTGGCACAGGCCATCGAGTCCTACACCTCCATCGGTGCCAGCCCCATCACCGATGCCCTGGCCATGCGCGCCATCGCCCTCATCGGCGCCTATCTCGCGCGCGCCTGCGAGGATGGGCAGGACCTCGTAGCCCGCGAGGCGATGAGCATGGGCAGCTTGATGGCCGGCATGGCCATGGCCAGTGCGAGATTGGGCGGCATCCATGGCATGGCCCATCCCTTGGGCTCCCACTATGACATCCCCCACGGCGTGGTCTGTGGCCTGCTCCTGCCGGTGGTCATGGCGTATAACGCCGATTATGCCATAGAAAAGTACGCCCGCATCGCCGAATTGTTGGACGAGCCGACGGACACCCTCTCCCCAGAGGAGGCCGCCCAACGCGCCGTGGAGCGGGTGCGCGAGTTGATGGCCAGCATCGGCATTCCCGCGCATCTGGCGCCCTTTGGCGTGCAGCCCGACGATTTTGAGCAGATCATTGCCGAGTCGTTGCCCTCGGGGTCGTTGCAACACAACCCACGGCGGCTAGAGGCGGCGGATGTGCGCACCCTTCTGGAACAAGCATTATAGACTCGTTGCGAGATACAGGAGGCCACTATGCAGAGAATAAGGGAACAGGCGTTGAGCTACCGCGACGGCGATTCGGGCGTCAAGTACCTGATGCGCGGCCCCAAGATCGACTGGGGCGTGATCCTGATGATGCCCGGGCAGACGCTGGGCGGCCACTATCACCAAGAGGTGGAAGAGACCTTTTACGTGGTGGAGGGCAGCGGTCAGTTCACGGTGAACGACCAGACGTTCCGCGCCACGGTGGGCGATGTGATACGCATGGAGCCCGAGGATCGCCACGACATCCTCAACGACACCCAAGAGCCGCTCAAGATGGTCTTTATCAAGTGCCCCTTTGATCCCAACGACAAGGTCTCAACCTAGCCCTAGCACACACCTTGCCAACAGAGACCCCTCGCGCCCCGATATCGCAACACCCAGGGGCGCGGGTCTCTGACCCGCTCTGACATCCTTGCGAGCGAGGACGCTCGCGCTTTCAACATCGATGAGGAGCCCCTCATGCCAGAACACAAAGGTTGGTACTCCCGCGGCTACTTGCCCCACTACGATGAGCCAGGCTTGATCCAGGCGATCACCTTTCGCTTGCATGATAGCCTGCCCGTGGAGCGCCGCGACGAGTGGATCAACCTGCCCACCATCGACGCCTCCAAAAGACGCGCACGCCTTCAGGCGCTCCTCGACGCAGGCTGGGGAAGCTGCGCCTTGCGTGACGAACGCATCGCTCGCGTGGTGGAACAGGCCTTTCTCTTCTATGATGGTAAAGCCTATCGCCTGCTGGCGTGGGCGGTGATGCCCAATCACGTGCACGTCCTGATCGAGGTCATGGAGGGCCATTCCCTGGCCAGCATTGTGCGCAAGTGGAAAACCTATACGGCAAAACAAGCCAACCAGATCCTGGGAAGCCAAGGCCCCTTTTGGCAATCGGACTATTACGACCGCTACATCCGTAACGAGCAACACCTGGAGCAGGCGGTGCTCTATGTCCATGGCAACCCTGTGAAAGCCGGCCTGGTGCAGCGTGCGGAGGATTGGCCTTTTAGCAGTGCGCGTTGGGTGGTTGCGGGTGAGGACACCCGCGCCCCCATAGATGCGACATTCCACCCACCTTGGGAAGAGTAAAGGCATCAGCATGACATAGCGAGGGAGGACCCTCGCGCCACCACATGGGCAATACCCAGGGGCGCGGGTCTCTGACCCGCTCTTCCGCCTTGGCGAGGGAGGACCCTCGCGCCACCACATGCGCAATACCCAGGGGCGCGGGTCTCCGACCCGCTCTGCCACCCTTGCGAGGGGGACCCTCGCGCCCCTAAGCCGACAGGATCTCGCCCAGGCGTCGGGCCACCACGCGCTCCTCGCCCGGCAGCATCGTGTGCGGGTTCACGATGAACCCCTGCCCTGGGGCATAACCAAAGCCGCTGTTGGGCACAGGGACATAGATGGGCGGCTCCCCCTCCTGCAGCTGCCGCACCACCTCGGCGGCGGTGAGCGGCGCGCCATCGGCCAACTCCACCACCATCACCGGCACCTCGCGGGTGGGTCG
>SKLG01000039.1 GCA_007123335.1 Anaerolineae bacterium
CCCGATTTCTACGCTTCTTTGAGCAACACGGGCATACCGTGGTGCCCAGCTCTGCGCTGGTGCCGGCCAATGATCCCACGCTGCTCTTTGCCAACGCGGGAATGGTCCAGTTCAAGGATGTGTTCACCGGTATCGAGTCCCGGCCCTACACCCGGGCTACCACGTCGCAAAAGTGCATGCGCGTCAGCGGCAAGCATAACGACCTGGATTCTGTTGGTCCCTCACCGCGCCATCACACCTTTTTCGAGATGCTGGGCAATTTCTCCTTTGGCGACTATTTCAAGGCCGAGGCCATCAAGTATGCCTGGACCTTTTTGACCAAGGAACTGGGACTGGAGCGCGACCGCCTCTACGCCACCATCTATCAGGATGACGATCAGGCGTTCGAGCTGTGGCAGCGTGTCGCCGGGATGCCCGCCGAGCGGATTACGCGGTTGGGCAAAAAGGACAACTTTTGGCAGATGGGCGATGTCGGCCCTTGCGGTCCCTGCTCCGAGATCATCTTCGATCGCGGCCCCGACGCCTGCTCCTGCGGCCAACCCGACTGCAATCTGGCCATCGAGTGCGACCGCTGGCTCGAGCTTTGGAACCTGGTCTTTATGCAGTTTGAGCAGCAACCCGACGGGACGATGGTCCCACTGGACAAGCCCGGCGTGGACACCGGCATGGGGCTGGAGCGGATCACGGCGGTGCTTCAGGGCGTGGGCAACAACTATGATACCGACCTCTTTATACCCATCATGGAGCGCGCCAGGGAGCTGTTGGGCCACGACGAAACAGCGATGCGCGAGAACCTCGTCGCCTATCGGGTGATCGCCGACCACTCGCGAGCCGTCACCTTTCTCATCGCCGATGGGGTTTTGCCGGGCAACGAGGGGCGCCACTATGTAACCCGTCTGGTGCTGCGCCGCGCGGCCCGCTTTGGCCGCAAGCTCGGCTTTGACGGCCCCTTCCTGGCCGAGACCGCGCGGGTGGTCATTGACACCATGGGCGCCCATTATACCGAGATTTGCGACCGCGCCGACTTTATCTGTCAGGCCATCACCCAGGAAGAGGAGCGCTTTCTCACCACCCTCTCCACCGGCCTGGCCCGGTTGGACGATCTGGCGGCGCGGCTGGAACAAGAGGGGCGTGTGGAGATCCCCGGCGAAGAGGCCTTTCGCCTTTATGACACCTATGGCTTTCCGCTGGAGCTGATCCGCGACGCCGCCGCCGAGATGGGCCTGACCGTCGATGAGGTGGGCTTTCAGCGCGCCATGGCGCAGCAGCGCGAACGCGCCCGCGCGGCCCAGCAATTCACCCTCGATGACGAGGAGCAGTTGGCCTTTCAACGGCATGCGTTGACGCTGCCCGACACCGAGTTCGTCGGCTATGACGCCTGTCGCGCCGAAAGCCGAGTGGTGGCCCTGATGCAACAGGGGCAGCCCATCGAACAGGCCGGCGAGGGCGAGCGCGTCGACGTCGTGCTCGATCGCACGCCGTTCTATGGCCAGGCCGGCGGTCAGGTGGGCGATCAAGGGGAACTGCGTCTGCCGCCGACCAATGGCGACACGGGGGCGAGGCTGGTGGTCACCGACGCGATACGGCCGCTGCCCAATACCATCGTGCACCGTGCCGAGGTCGTCGAGGGCTCGCTGGCCGTGGGCGATACGGTGATCGCCGAGGTGGACGAGGAGCGCCGCCTCGACATCGCTCGCAATCATACGGCCACGCACCTGCTGCATAGCGCCTTGCGCCAGGTGTTGGGGGAACACGCCACCCAGGCCGGCTCGTTGGTGGCGCCCGATCGCCTGCGCTTTGACTTTGCGCACCTCAAGGCGCTCAGCGATGAGGAACTGCGTCGCGTCGAGATGTTGGTCAACGCCGAGATCCGCGCCGACCTGCCCATCACCGCGCAGGTCACCGGCTATCAGGAGGCATTGCGTCAGGGGGCGACGGCCCTCTTTGGCGAGAAATATGGCGACCGCGTGCGCATGGTGCGCACCGGAGACGTCTCGGTAGAGCTTTGCGGGGGAACCCATCTGCAGCGCTCCGGCCAGATCGGCTTTTTCAAGATCCTCTCAGAGGCCAGCATCGGCTCGGGGCTGCGACGGATCGAGGCGGTGACCGGTCGCGGCGCCGAGCTATACGTGCAGCGACGCCTGGATGACCTGGCCAGGCTCGCCGAGCTGCTATCGGCCAGGCCGGGCGAAGAGATCGAACGCATGACCGCCCTCCTCGAAGCGTCACGCGAGAATCGCCGCACCATAGAAGAGATGCAGCGCCAGCTCGCCACGCGCAGCGTGGGCAGTTTGTTGGATGAGGCTGTTGAGGTAGAGGATGTTCAGGTTCTCGTGGCCCAGGTCGAGGCCAGCAATGTGGATACCTTGCGTGAGATGAGCGATCGTTTCCGCGACAAGCTGGGCACCGCCGTCGTGGGCCTGGGCGCCATTATCGATGAGCAGCCCATGCTGGTGGTTGCGCTGACCAAGGATGTGGTGGAAAAGGGCTTGCACGCCGGCAAGCTGGCCGGAGCCGCTGCGAAGCAGATGGGCGGCGGCGGTGGCGGGCGTCCCGATATGGCCCAGGCCGGCGGGAAGGATCCCGGCGGGTTGCCGGCCGCCCTGGATGTGTTGCGCGATCTGGCGATTCGGGCGCTGAACTGATTCGGGTGCAGCAAAGCAGTAACCAAGCCTCAACATATCATATCGCCAGATTAGTCATATAATAGTGGAAAAGGAGTGAGGAGAGGCTGAATGCCGCTATTGCGCCGTCGTCGCAAGAGGACGCCAATGCCCCAGCTGCCGGTGCGTTATCATAGCATCGTTACCTGGAACAAGTCCCATGTATCCGCCGCTGTGGTGGAGCTGAGCGCTGGTTCGGCGCAATTGATGGGCGTGGCTACGGCGCCGGTGCATGGCATCAGCCGCACCAGCCATCCCGATATCGATCGCTGGTTCGCCGGCTGCGATCAGGCCCTCACTCAGGCTGAGGATATGACCATCGAGTCGTGTGGGCAAAAGATCGTGCCTGATCACGTCACCATGTGCTTGCCCGGCGAAGTGACGCGCGCACTGCCCATCATCGTCAGCCAGCGGCGCCAACACCCCGAAGTGGGGATTGATAGTGCCGAGCTTCAGCGCCTGGTTCATCGGGGGTATCGCAAGGCTCAGGATGTGGGCGTGGGGTCCGGCGCCAGCCTTCGCTCCACCGACCGGGCGGAAGAGATCGTGCACGGCGCCGTGGCGCGGGTCGTTCTCGATGGCCAAGAGATCGTTGACCCGTCGGGCATGCGCGGCGAAACGATAGAGTTGCATCTATCCTTTTTCCTGGCGCCGCTGGAGTGGCTGCGCGCGCTAGAGATCGTGACCCAGCGCCTGGAGCTCCACCTGGTGGGGCTATTGCCCGATCATGTGGTCATTGCCTCGCCCCTGTCAGATCATCGCTCCCTGTTGATGGTGCTCGATGCCGAACATACCATCGTCGGACTCGGCTCACGCGGGCGTCTGCTGTGGACCGTGCTTTCAGAGATGGGCGAGCGGGACATTGTTCACGAGACTGTGCGTCGGATCGAGATCCAGGGGCGCAATGCCGACCTGTTGCTTCGCGCCTACCGTGAGGGAAGGCTGCGGCGAGAGGTGGAGCAAGTCGTCATCGGCGAATACTGGCGCGCGTTGTGCGCCTGGATGCAGCGTACAGCGCGCCAGATTCGAACGGTGGCCGGAGAGGACCCTCTTCCCCACCATATCTACTTTCTCGACGCCACTCGGCGCCTGCCCGAGGCCCAACCCTCCCTGGAGACGCCTTTTTGGGAGGGGCTCTTGCCCTTTGATGCCTGCCCCGAGACCGTCGAGATCGACGCCGGGCGGATACATGACGTCATGGATTGCACCACCCGGGCCGTGGGGCCGAACTATATTCTGGTGCGCGCCCTGGCCCATCACGTTGCGCACCTTTACGGCCAGGATAACGAGCTAGAGCGCATGTTGAACGAACTTGTGCGCGAGCAGTTGGATCATCGATAGTCGATTTAGGAGTGCGCGGCGTCGAGTACGACGCCCGTCGTACCCGACGCCCGTCGTACCCGACGCCGCGTACCACGATATAGCAGGAGGCCTTTTTGCGTCCCATAGAAGTGATCGCCTTGTCTCGCCGAGACACCATCGACACCGCCTGTGAACTGCTTCTCCAGGCGACGCCTGGAGCGCAGGTCTGGATGTCGGTGCCCTGGCGCCATCCCCTTGGGCTCAAGCTCCTGAACCTGAAACGCCTCAAGCGCGTGGCCGAGGACGCCGGCGTGGACCTGCGGCTGATCTCGCGACATTATGGCACCCGCGGCCTGGCACGTGAGGCCGGATTGCCCATATATACCGGGGGGCCGTTCCAGCTACGCCGCTATCGCGCGGCCCGCCGACAGGCTGCTCACGATCTGCGCCAACGTGTGCGACGCTACAAGGGGCGGCTGGGCTTTTGGTGGGAGCATCGCCCCCGACACATGGGCTTTGGGGCCGCCTTTTTGGCGTTGCTGGTCCTCGGGGCCCTTTTCGCGGTCATGGTCGGCGTTGGTGTGGCTTTGGTGCCCGGTGCCCAGGTGGTGCTGGAGCCGGTGTCAGAGCGAGCGACGGTTCAGACGCGCATCACTGTGGATACGACCTATAGCGATATCGATTATGGGCAGGGTATCATCCCCGGGCGCCTCGTGCAGGCAATCATCGAAAGCGAGGGGGATGTGCCAGCCAGCGGGCGCATCTATGTCGCCGATGCGCACGCCTCGGGCATGGTCGTCTTTGCCAATCGCACCAACGAGCCGGTGACCATCCCCAAAGGCACCGTCGTGCGCACCACCACAGGCGTCAACGTGCGATTTTACACCATCACCGACGTCCAACTGCCAGGGCAGCTTTATGCCCATCAACGCGTCGGCGTCATCGCTCTTGAGCCAGGACCGGCGGCCAATGTCCAGCCGTTGACGATCAAGGCGATAGACGGCGATATCTCGAGCCGCGTCGAGGTGATCAACGACACGCCCATCACGGGCGGGGCAGTCCGCCCTGTGCCCGTCGCCGCCGCCGACGATTTTGATCGGCTACGTGCGCAGATGATCGTCAAGATGCAGCAAGATGCGCTGGATGCGCTGGTGGCAGAGCTTGAAGAAGGCGAGTTCATCCCTGCCGAGACCGTAGATGTGCGCGTGATGGCGCAACACTTTGATCAGGTGATCGAGCAGCAAAGCGAGATCGTATCGATACGTATGGAGATCATCGCCCGAGGGCTGGCGGTAGATGGCAAAGCGATGGAGACCCTGGCCGAGGCGTCGCTGGTGCAGAGCGCCAGCGCCCACAATCCGGGGCTAGAGTCACGAGAACTGATTCCTGACAGCCTGCACGCGGAGCAGGTCGGCGGGGTATCCGTCGATGACTCGCGGTTGGCCCAGGGCATCAAGAGGGCGATGTTTGAGTTGCGCGCCGAGGGCATGGTGACCCACACCATTGATCAGGAGCGAGTCAAGCGGGCACTGCGCGGCAAGAGCATCGAAGAGGCCAGCGCCTGGTTGATGGAGGAACTAGCGCTGCGCAGCGCGCCGCGCATCAGCATGGTGCCCGAGTGGTGGGAGCGCATGCCCTATTTGCCGGCGCGCCTGAATCTGGTCATTTCCTCGGGCAGGACATGACCCGCTACCTGGCTCTGGATGTCGGCGATGAGCGCATCGGCGTGGCCCTTAGCGATGCCAGTGGCTGGTTGGCCCGCCCTTTGGAGACGATCCCCCGGGTGGCCGGATCGGCCAGCTATGAGCGGCTTTGCGAGATCATTGCCACCCACGGTGTCGATGCCATCGTCGTCGGGCTGCCGCTGCTGCCAGGGGGTGGCCAGGGCAAACAAGTTGATTCCACCCACGCCTATGTGCGCGGGTTAAAGATGCATGTCGATCTGCCGATCCATTATTGGGATGAGCGCGGGTCCACCCAACGCGCTCAAGAGATCCAGATCGCCAATCGTCGCAGCAGACGCCGCCAACGGCGGCGCATCGATGCCGTGGCCGCAGCGGTCATCTTGCAGGACTTTTTGGATCATCAGACGGGAGGCGCGTGTGAATAGCGTGCTGAGAATCTCGCTGCGTTTTGTCATCCTGGTGCTCACGCTTTCCATCGTCGGATTCATCATGGTAGGCGGATTCTGGTATATGTGGCAGAACGCACAAGGCCAGGCGCCAGAGATCAGCTATACCATCACGGCGGAAAAGATGGAAGAGACGGCGCTGACCAGCTATCTGCACCTGCGCTATGGCCGGGACGTCATGGGACGCGCCGTGCGCCCCAACGACCATCAAGAGGTTACCTTTGTCGTAGACGCGGGCGAGTCGGTATACAGCGTCGCCCAAAACCTCAAGCAGATGGGGCTTATTGAGGATCCCGAGATTTTCCGCCGCGTTTCGCAAGTGATGCGCGCCGACAAGGATATTCAGGTCGGCGTCTATACGCTCCGCCCAAGTATGACGGTGCAAGAGATCATCCTTGAGCTGCGCCATGGACGCGTGCCGACGGCCATCGTGACCATCCCAGAGGGATGGCGGATGGAGCAGATTGCCGAGCTGCTGGAGCAAGAGGGGGTCACCTCGGCTGCCGAGTTCTTGCGGGTGGCCAATCAGCCCCGCACCGATTACAGCTTTTTGACCGACCGACCGGAAGGCAGCCCTATGAACCTCGAGGGGTTCCTGTTTCCCGATACGTACCAGATGCCCCTGAACTCTCCGGCGGAGAACGTGGTCGGGGTCTTGTTACAGAACTGGGACCGCCGCGTGTCCCCCGAACTGCGCGCCCAAGCCGCAGAGCATGGGTTGACCCTGTACGAGATCATCACCCTGGCCTCCATCGTCGAGCGTGAGGCGGTGCTGGCGGAGGAACGGACGCTCATCGCTGGGGTGTTCTGGAATCGCCTGCGTATCGACATGCGTCTGCAGGCCGACCCCACGGTATCCTACGCCAAGGGCTATAGCATCGAGCAGGGCCGCTGGTGGCCGGGGATGCTTATGGAGGAGGCCGAGACCGTCAACTCGCCCTATAACACCTACCTGCACCCTGGGCTTCCGCCGGGGCCTATTTGCAGCCCTGGGTTGGCCGCCATCAAGGCCACCATCGAGCCGGCAGAGACCGATTATATGTTCTTCCGCTCCAAGGGTGATGATGGCTCCCACGTCTTTGCGGTGACGTATGAAGAGCACCTGCGCAACCATGAGTTGTATGGCGGCAGATAGATGCCGCAGCATTCGTGCGGGTTGACATGGTCACCGGCAACTGCTATGGTTTGTATCAATTGAGGAGAACAAGATGGCACGTATGCTCAGAATGAGCGATGCGCACCAGCAGTTCTATGCCTGGGCGCCGATGGATGCGGATGAGCACATGCCGCCTGCGGTCATGGCGGCGTATCTTTCTTATCGATTGAGGCTGCTTGACGCCGAGATTGAGGCGGTGGTGCGGGGGATGGGGCTGGGTGAACGGGCAGATAGGCAGACCGGCGGCGCCATCTGGTCATGGCATCGCCAGACGCGTCACGAGAAGCGTTGTGCATCACTCACTCACCTCAACTATTTGCTCATGGCGAGAGAATCGATCCGCAGGACATTGCACACATTGGGTTAGCAGACGCCAAGAACGGAAGACGGTGACATAGACCATGGGGGATTGGTTTCGCCGGTTCATGGCCATGCCAGACCGGCAACGCGCCAAGCTCTTGGCGCAGCTCTTGCTGATCTTTACCGTAGCCGTATTGTACGGCCTTGGTGGGGTCAGCTTGTACCTGCGGGCGCGCTACCTCAGCCCGACGCCGATCCCCATGCCTATGGCGACAAGAGATGGTGCTATGGCCCCTGCTATCGAACCGACTCTCCATGTGGTGGATACGCCCATGGCGGAGCCGACGTCGACAGAGAGCGGGTCAGAGACCCGCGCCCCGACATTGGCCCCAACATTGACGAGAGCATCTCCCACCGAGCCCCCCGCCACGCCCACGCCGACGTTGTTTCCTACCATTACGCCAGCCCCGCCGACATCGGCGTCGGGCTCGACGTCCAGTATTCCTGTCTCTCAAGATTCTCCCGGCCAGGTGCCGGGCACTGGCGCCGGAGACGGCGCGGAAAGTGCCTGGCACCTTCTGATGCGCCCCCAACGCCCGCGAAAGGAGCGTCCATGGAAACCATTGACCTGATACGCGCCCTGTCCCAGGCCAGCGGTGTAACCGGCTATGAACATGAGGCGCAGCAAATCGTGCGCGATGCGTTCGAGCCCGTCGCCGATACGCTGCGAAGC
>SKLG01000287.1 GCA_007123335.1 Anaerolineae bacterium
AGGCGCCAGGCGCTGTTCCTCTTTGAGCTGCTCCTGCAGGTTGCGGCTCATGGCGCGTAGCTGGCGATCGCTCTCGCCGGTGGCGATGACGAAATAGTCGGCGATGAGGGTGACCTCGGTCAGGTCCATGAGCAGGATGTCCGCAGCCACTTGGGCAGTAAGACTATCCACAATGGTTCGTGCCAATTCCAATGGTTCCAGCGTATTCCTCCCTATGAACGTCATCCAAATTGCGTTCTGCACAAGATGACACTCGCCGAGTGCCCCTTGGGTAGTTGGAGCAAGTATATCATGAGGGGGGATGTCTGCCAACCGGAATAGCGTCGTTCCAGCCCGAATCAGTCTCAGAGGGGTGGCTGAGGAGGAGAACGCCCTATCAAGGCGTCTGCTGCAGGGCAAAGAACAAGGGCACAAAGACGGGCTCAGGGTCCATCTGCGGCAGGGAGCGATGGACAATGTCAATGATCACCTCGCTCTCCTCGCCGATGACGGCGCCCCAATAACAAGGCGTGGCGTCATGGCCTTCGGCGGGCTGCTGAACGAGATAGTAGTCGCCGAGGGACAGCTCGCCAAAGCGATACTCGCCCCCCTCTCCCGAGACGCATTGGGCCACGACCTCGCCCCCGTCGTCCAGCAACGTTGTTCGCACACCCGCCAGCGGGACGCGACCGCTTCCCTCCGCCGCCCAAGCCATACCCGAGATGCTCGGCGCAATCCCCTGAGCATGACCCATCGATGCCGACCCACTCCCCTGGGGCGCGGGCCTCTGGCCCGCCTGAATGGCTATCCCCCCACTCATCCCCTCCTGGGGCGCGGGCCTCTGGCCCGCATCTGCCACACAGCGCCAAGGCGCCCCCTGCTGATCCTGAAAGCCCAGATCGATCTGCAACGGCCGACAGCCCCGCAGATCCACCGCCCAATCCACGGGCAACGTGCTATGAGGCGTCGACATCGGGGGAGTATAGTGGAGATGATAGCGTTCCGGCGGCAGATTGCGCAGGGCATACTCCCCGGCCCGGCTCACCGTGAGCGCCTGGATCTCCCCATAAAGATCGACGGCGCGCACGACGACCCCGTACAGGAGCATCTCGGTGGGATCCTGGACCTGATCCAGGTTCGCGTCATGCCAGACGGCACCATACACCGTGCGAAAGCAGCCGACGAGGAGGAGCGCATCGCCGAAATGCACCGTCGCCGTCTCGCCAGCGGCCACCGAGACGCGGACCCGATTGGGCGTGGTGGAGCCATAGCCAGGGGGATCGGTCTGGAACACCAGATAGGTGCCGGCAGCAAGGCCATCAAAGCGGTAGGCGCCCGTGTCATCGGTCAGCGTATACGCTATAAAACCGCCCATCTCATCGGCCAACACCACCAGTACATCGCCCAATCCAGGCTCCCAAGGATCCTGGATCCCATTCTGGTTGTGATCCTGCCACACGTGCCCGACAATAGCCGCTGTTGCGGGACAGGTCTGTGGCGTGGTGGCTGCTCCAAGCGAGGAAGGGAGGAGCTCGCCGATGAGCAAACCGAGGCAGACCAGGAGCAACATTCTCTGTCGCCTTGGGCCGCCAGCGGCACGATGCGCCGACCTATGGGAGTATGAGACCGAGCATCGAGATGCCGCCGCCAATCCCTCACCTCCCTCAGGCAGATGCCATGTTCCCGAGCAGGCCGGTGATCTCAAAAGCTAGATCCTTGGGGCTCAGCGGTTTCTGCAAATAGCGCGCGGCGCCCATGCGCAGGGTGCGCTCTCGATCGTCAAGATCCCCTTGGGCGGTAAGGACCATGATCGGTATATCCCAGGCATACATGCTGCGCTTGAGCTGATCGAGCACTCCGATGCCGTCCAGTTCGGGGATGGCCAGATCGAGAAGGATCAGATTCGGGTTCTCCTCCTCGGCGACCTGCAACGCTGCTGCGCCATTATCCACGACGAGCACGCAATGGTTCTCTTTTTCGAGATGTACCTGCAGAGCAGTGCAGAGCTGGACGTCGTCGTCAACAATCAGTATCTTGGGCATGATGTCACCGCTGCGATATTGTAAGCCAAGCGTGAGATCATCTCTTTAGGAGCGCTAATGCCAAGAACACGCTTGCGCCAGAAAAGTTGCGGATGGTTTTTCAAGGCTATCATACTCAGGTTAATGAGAGGTTACAATCTGGTGGCAAATGCATTACAATATAGTGAGCAGTTGACACGCCATCTTGATACATCTATGGGCGATATCGCTGTACGATGGGCGATCGGGTAGAGCAGGATATCGGGTCTCGTCTCTCACATCACACGAGGAGGTCAAGTATGCGCGCAGGCTATGGCCATATGGTTCACGACTACTATGTATCGCGTTTGCGACAGATGCACATCGAGCGCTCGGCGCGGCTGAGCGCCCTCTCGACGGCGGAGGAGGCGCTGGCCTATCAACAGCGGGTGCGCTCGGCCATTGGCGACATTTTTGGCTCCGCCCCGGACAAGACGCCGCTCAACGCCAGGGTGGTGGGCCACATCGATCGCCCCGGCTATCGCATCGAGCGCATCCTCCTGGAGAGCCGGCCCGGATGCCTGGTCACCGCCAACCTCTATCTGCCCGAGCGGCTGACCGCCCCGGCGCCGGCGGTGCTGGGCACCTGCGGGCACAGCGCTGAGGGCAAGGCCGCCGACCTCTACCAGGGCTTTTGCCAGCGCCTGGTGCGCAACGGCTTTGTGGTGCTGATCTATGACCCCTTTAACCAGGGAGAGCGCGACCAATATGCCGATCTGCCCGAGCGCGAGGCCGTGCGCGCCTGCACGGCGGCGCACAATATGATGGGCAAGCAGCTTGAACTGGTGGGCGAGAATCTGGCCATGTGGCGGGCGTGGGATGGCATCCGCTGCCTCGATTACCTGCTCTCGCGCCCCGAGGTGGACGCGCAGCATGTGGGCCTCACCGGCAACTCGGGCGGCGGCACCATGACCACCTGGCTCTGGCCCCTGGATGAGCGTTTTACCATGGCGGCGCCGGGCTGCTTTGTCACCACCTTTTTGCACAACCTGGAGAACGAGCTGCCCGCCGATTGCGAGCAGTATCCTCACGGCGTCCTGGGCGCCGGCCTGGAGATGGCCGATATGTTTGTGGCCCGCGCGCCGGCGCCGGTGCTGCTCCTGGGTCAGCACTATGACTTTTTCGATCGGCGGGGTCACCAGCAGGCTTGCGAGGAGTTGCGTCGCTTCTATGGCTTATTAGGCGCGGAGAAGGGGCGGATAGAGTGCTATCGCGGCCCCCACGGCCACGGCTATTTCCGCGAGAACCAGGAGGCCATGGTGCGCTTTTTCGCCCGCCACGCCGGACGGGAGGAGATCGTGACTATCGAGGAGACCGAGGTGTTGTCGCCGAGCGAGCTCTATGCCACGCCCGATGGCGAGGTGTTGGCCGCCGGCGCGCGACCGATCTATGCGCTCATCGCCGACAAGGCCCGTGACCTGGCCACGCGGCGGAGCGCGCCGGATGCTGACGCGCAGCGCGTCGCGCTGCGCCGGGTGCTCGCCGACGCGCTGGCGTTGCCGGCAGAGCGCGCTGTGCCCCACTACCGCGTGCTCAGACCCCGTCACACCCAGGAGGGTCATAGCTATGCCCGCTATGCCGTCGAGACGGAGGAGAATGTGCGCGCCATCCTGCACAAGCGGTTGATACGCTCCGAGCATGACCGCACGTTGGATGTGGAGAGCACCGTGAGGCTCTACTTGCCCCATCTGGCCAGCGAGGAGGACTTGGCTCACGACGCGATGGCGCTGGACCTGCAAGGCCAGGGGGATCTCTATGCCCTCGATGTGCGCGGTTTGGGCGAGTCGCTGCCCGATGAGGAGGGCTCTTTTTGGCAGCCCTACGGCCTGGATTACATGTTCCACGGCCACGGCCTCATGTTCGGCGAGAGCTATCTGGGGCGTCGGGTCTATGACGCGCTGCGCACGCTCGATCTCTTGGCGGCCGAGGGGGCGTCACGCATCCATCTCTATGGGCGTGGGCAGGGCGCCCTCATCGCGCTGTTCGTCGCCGTGCTGGACGACCGGGTGACGACGGTGACGCTCAAGAACGCCCCCGCCTCCTATGCCGAGTGGATCGAGGCGCCCCTGGTGGCCTGGCCGGCGGCCAACATGCTGCCCAACGCGCTGGCCTCCTTTGACCTGCCGGACTGTCTGCGCGTCTTGGGCGATCGCGTCACCCTTTTGGAGCCGTGGGACGTCCAGATGCAACCGGCTGCGCCCACTCGGGCGAGCGAATAGCGCCTAGAGCATCACGGTCAGGATTCTGGTTACCACCAAAAAGGTAGCGGCCAAGGAGATAAACGCAAAGTAGCGACGCAGTTGGGGACCCTGAAGGCGGCTGTAAAGCCTTGTGCCCAACTGTAGTCCTGCCGAGCCGCCGACAAAGAGGGGTATAGCCAGCAACAGATCGGCGTTGCCGAGGGTGGCATGGGTGATGGTGGCCACAAAGGATGAGGACCAGATGATGGCCAGGCTCGTGGCCGCTGCCTTGTGGGTGCGCATGCCCACCAGGTAGATCAGCGCCGGCATCATCAGCACGCCGCCACCGATGCCCAGCAGGCCGGTCATGAATCCCAGGGCGAGCCCAAAGTAGGACATGACCACCAGGCTCAGCCGCGGCTCTTCCAGGGTGTCGAAATCAGTGTAAGGGGGGATCTTGATCCGTGCAAAGAGTCCGACACGCTTATCCGGCGAGGCGTTGATGCGCGAGGTGTCGTACAGGAGAAACGCTGTGATGCCGCCCAGGACGACGGTAAACACCCAGAGCAGCACAAACTCGACGGCGACGATCTGCTGATCGCCAAAGGTAAAATGGCCCAACGTGCTCAGCGACTCTAACGTAGTGGCCCCCAACTGCACCCCGGCTATGTTGCCGCCAAAGAGCACTAGGGCCATCTTGTAATCGGTGAGCGTCTCGCGGCGCCTGCTAAACAGCCCGCTGGTGGAGACGCCCAGAATCTGCACCGCGCCGGTGCCTACGGCCACCGGCATCGGCACGCCCAAGACAATATTGAGCAATGGGGTGATCAAGAATCCTCCCCCGACGCCGAAAAGCCCGGTGACGATGCCGATGGAGATTCCGATAGCCAACGCGCCCACCATAAGCATCATGCGGAGCCGCCCTCGTCATGAGAAGACTTGGTTGGGGGAGGATCGCTGGTTACCCCTGCGCTGGATTTCCTTGGCTGAGCATCTCGACCATTCTGGTGAACATTGAGCGTCTTGATGCCACGGTGCTTGCGCCAGGCTTCAAACGCCCAGGCGCTGAATAATCCCCAAGCAATGGGCAACAAGACGGCCAAAAGGACATACAGAAACGTGGGCATGTATCTGTCTCCTTTGGATATAGAATGGTGAATCCGGTAGCTCGTTTGGGATGACCTGACTAGATGCCTCTACTCCGCAACCGCCCCGGCAGCTCGCGTCTTGGCCAAATAGGGCGTCTCCATCGCCATCGCAAAGGGCACCGACGCCAGAATGATGGCCGCAGCGCCCCAGCAGAGCGCCTGATAGCCGACGATGGGTAGCAGGCTGCCCGCCAGCAAGGACATTCCCACCGAGGTGATGTGGTTGACGCTGACCCCGGCGGAAAGCGTCGGCATCAGCTCCTCCGCCGGCGCGATGCGGTTTACATAGGTCGAGAGGCCCATGCTCAGGGTGATCAAGAGGTTAATGGCGATCAACAGGCCGCTCAGCAACAGGGCGCTACTCAGAGTGGCATAGCCGACAAAAGCGAGCGCCAGCAGCAGATAGCCGATGGATAGCGTCATCTTTTCACCAAAGTGATCGAGTGCGTATCCCAACGCCGGGGCCAACGCCATGTTGACCACGCTGCTGATCAAGAGCAGCAGACTGATCTGCCAGACCTCCAGCGAGAAATACTGCACCAGGATGAGGGTCCCAAAGGCGCCAAAGACCTGGGTGCGCGCGCCTTCGAAAAAGATGAGCACATAGTAGAGCCAGTAACGGCGCTTGAGCAACAGGCGTGGCTCGGCGCTGGTGGGCGCTCCGGTGGTGCGGGGAATGCGCAAGACGAAAAATGCGGCAGCTGCCACGACGGCGCCGCCCATGATGAAATAGAACTCTAGCGGCATGTCGCTCAAGACGCCGGACAACAGCGCAATGACGCCCACGCCGGCGATACCCGCCAGGCCGCGCACCGAGGACATGGCGCCCATGACCCGCCCGGAGCGCTCCTTGGACACCAGGCCCAGGGATAGGGCGTTGTGCAACGGCACCCAGATGTGAAAGCCCAGGCTGGCGATAACGGCCATGGCGACGAGCCCGGTAAAAGAGCCCACCGTGGCATAGAGCGCATAGCCCACGCCCATCAACACAGCGGCCCCCGCCGTGCGATAGGTGAGGGGCAGGCGCACAAGGAGCGCCGCGATGAACATCAGCACCAGCCCCGGCACCTCTCGGAGGCCCTGCAGCCACAGCACCTGGCTGCCGGTGAGCCCCACGACGTCGATGAAATAGTTGGTGCTGGCGCCGCGGAACAGTCCTTGTCCAAAGTTGACACAAAAAGTGGCCAGGGCTACCCAAAGCAGCGGCCCAGACCACATCGAGGTGTCTAGAGCACGTCTGAACCGTTGCATCTGGGCACTCCTCAGGAGGATTAGGCTGTCGGACATTGTAGCATAATCCTGCTCTGCTGGCAATCGATGTTTGAAATCCGTGAAAGCCAACGCCGCTGACACAGCAGATGCTGAAAACGCCGGGCACGGTCGTTGGACGCCGCGACCACTCCCGCGTATAATCTCGCCGTCAGGTGATGGATGGATGGTGCGCGCCGGTCGGCGCGCGGGACGAGGGGGTAGATGGTGAAGGAACTAGAGGAGCTGCACGAACAGATTCGGCAATGCCAAAAGTGCGAGCTGTACAAAGGGACAACCCACGCGGTGCCTGGGGAGGGGCCTCATGACGCCGATATTATGTTCATCGGCGAGGCGCCTGGTTTCCACGAGGATCAGCAGAGCCGGCCCTTTGTCGGCGCAGCGGGCCAGTTTCTGGAGAGCCTGTTGGCATCGATCAATCTGTCTCGGGAAGACGTATTTATCACCAATGTGGTCAAACATCGCCCGCCCAACAATCGCGATCCGCAGACCGACGAACTGCGCGCCTGTCGTCCCTATCTCGATCGGCAGATCGAGCTGATCAAGCCCAAGATGATCGTCACGCTGGGGCGGCATTCCATGGAGCTGGCCTGGTCCGGGGCGCGCATCTCGCGCATCCATGGCACGCCCAAAAAGGTCGGCGACATTGTCTATTTCCCCATGTTCCATCCCGCGGCCGCGCTCCATCAGCCTCGCTACCGCTCGCTCATCGAGGAAGACATGAAGAAAATTCCTCAAGTGCTGGCGAATCTCACCGATATCGATGAAGAGGATGCTGATCCCTCGGCGGAACAGCTCTCATTGTTCTAGGCCAGGAGGAGCTTGTGGCGCACGAGACACTGCGTATTATCCCTCTCGGCGGTCTGGGCGAGTTTGGGCGCAACATGCTGGTGTTCGAATACGGCGATCACCTGGCCAACGACACCCGCTTGATGGTCATCGATGTGGGGCTCATGTTCCCCGAGAATGATATGCTCGGGATCGATATCGTCATCCCCGACATGTCCTATGTTCTTGAGCGGCTTGATCGGCTCCAGGGCATCTTTATCACCCACGGCCACGAGGATCACCTGGGGGCGCTGGCCTACCTGTTGAAACAGGTTCGCGTGCCGGTTTATGCCACCTGCCTGACGCGGGGCCTGATCGAGGTCAAGCTGCGCGAGGCCGGCGTTCACGATGCCGACCTGCACACCGTCGCCCCCGGCGACACGTTAGAGATCGCGCCCTTTGTGCTGGAGCTGTTTGCCGTCAACCATAGCATCCCCGACGGGGTGGGGTTGGGCATCCGCACGCCGGTGGGGCTCGTGGTGCACTCGGGCGATTTCAAGTTCGATCACAACCCCGTGGATGGCCGGCGCACCGATTTCGCCAAGCTCGCCGAGCTGGGCGGGCGAGGGGTGCTGCTCCTTCTCTCCGACAGCACCAACGCCGAGACCCCGGGGTATACGCCATCGGAGCAGTCCATCGGC
>SKLG01000115.1 GCA_007123335.1 Anaerolineae bacterium
CAGAGTTTCAATGCTGATCGCAACAATGCTACCAACCTGTGCCCACGAATCTATCCACCAGCGTTTCTACCTGTCGGAGGTAGGGCTCGGTGACGTCAAACCAGTGGATCTTGGGGTCCGAGATGCGAAACCAGTTATATTGCTGACGGATAAAGCGCCGTGTGTTGCGCTTGATGAGCGCCACCGCGTCTTCCAGGCTCAACTCCCCCTGCAGATGCTGGATTATCTCGGCATAGCCGAGGGCCGACATGGAGGGCAAATCGGGGTCATAGCCACGATCCAGCAGCCCGCGCACCTCTTGCCCCAGGCCGTGTGCCACCATCTCGTCCACGCGACGATCCACGCGCTCGTAGAGCCATTCTCTCGGCATCGTGAGCCCAAGGATCAGAGTATCATAGCCAGGCGGGCACTTATGTTGTAGCTCCGAGATGGGCGTGCCCGTCTCGCGATACACCTCCAAGGCTCGGATGACGCGACGCACATTACGCGCATCGATGCGCTCCGCCGCTGCGGAATCGACCTCGGCCAGCTCCGCATGAAGCGCCTCATGCCCCTCTCGCTCGGCGCGCTCATAGAGTCGCTCACGCAGGGTCTCGTTGGGCGGCACCTCCGGGATGGTCCAACCCTCCAGCACAGCGCGCACATAGAGGCCGGTGCCCCCGACCATCATCGGCAACCGCCCCCGCGCCCACACCGCCGCGATGGCATCCATGGCCAGACGCTGATAGTGCGCCAGGGTAAGCTCCTGGTCTGGCTCCACCACGTCGATCAGGTGGTGAGGCGCCACTGCCTGCTCCTGGGTGGTGGCCTTGGCCGTGCCGATGTCCATTCCGCGATAGATCTGCCGTGAATCGGCCGAGATCACCTCGCCGCCCAGATGCTGCGCCAGATGCACCGCCAGCGCCGTCTTGCCCACCGCCGTGGGTCCGACGATGACCAGTACCTTGGTCAAGTGCCGGGCATCGGACTGGCACGTATATGCACAAGCCCTCGTTCCCTGCTCCTCGTCGATTAGCTCACCCCCACTCCTGGGATCACGCTCAGACGTTGCACCGCACCGCGATGATCGAGTTCGATGGCCACCAGATCGAGGCGCCAGCTCACCCGGTCCAACCCCTGCTCGCCCAGATACATCTCTGCCAGGCTCAACAAGCGTTGTGCCTTGTCCTCGGTCAGGCCATACTCTGGCAGACCAGCGCGCCGGCTGCGGCGGGTTTTGACCTCGACAAAGGCGTAACAGTCGCCATCGAGGGCGATGATGTCGATCTCGCCGCCCACGCAACGCCAGTTGCGCGCCACAATCTGGTAGCCCCTCTTTTCCAGCGCCCGACAGGCCAGATCCTCGCCGAGTCTTCCCGTTCGCTGTCTGCTATCCGTTGGTGTCATGAATCTATTGTACCGTGATTGGGCCACTTTCGACAAGGGCGGGCGCACGCGCCACAGGACAAGTGCCGGGCATCTCGCGTCGGGTACGACGCCGAGATGCCCGGCACTTGACTAGGGCAGGTGTTTTGACAGCGCACCATGCCACGAGTAGACTCGGCCCATCATGTCCACACAAGATATCGCCCACAGCGACCGCAAGCAGGAACACCTGGAGATATGCCTCACCCAGGACGTGCGCTCCGGCGTCACTACCGGGCTAGAGCGCTTTGCTCTGGTTCATGAGGCGCTGCCCGAGATGGCGCTTGACGATGTGGACACGTCATGCTGCTTCTTGGGCCACACACTGCGGGCGCCCTTGCTCATCTCGGCCATGACCGGGGGTACCCACGAGGCTCGCGCCCTGAACCGCCGCCTGGCCATCGCCGCCCAGACGCTGGGGCTGGCCATCGGGTTGGGCTCGCAGCGCGCCGCATTGGAGGATCCGGATCTGTGGCCCACCTATCAGGTCCGCGACGTCGCCCCCGATGTGCTGCTTTTTGCCAATCTGGGCGCCGTGCAGCTCAACTATGGCTATGGCCCGGCGGAATGCCTGCGCGCCGTCGAGGCGATAGGCGCCGACGCCCTCGTTCTGCATCTCAACCCGCTACAAGAGGCGCTCCAACCCGATGGCAACACCGATTTTCGAGGGCTCGGCGCCAAGATCGCCGAGATATGCCACGCGCTGCCCTGCCCCGTGTTGGTCAAGGAGGTGGGCTGGGGCCTCTCGGCCCGATCAGCCCACGCGCTGAGCCAGGCCGGCGTGGCCGGGCTCGATGTGGGAGGCGCCGGGGGCACCTCATGGAGCCAGGTCGAACGCCACCGCAGCGCTTCGCCCGACGACGCCGACACGCAGAACGCCCTGGCCGAGGCTTTTGCCCGTTGGGGTCTATCCACCGCCGACTCGTTGTTGGCCGTACGCGAGGCCTGCCCAACGCTGCCCCTCATCGCCAGCGGCGGCATCACCGATGGCGTGAGCGCCGCCAAATGCCTAGCCTTGGGCGCCGATCTGGTAGGCATGGCCTACCCTCTATTGCGCCCGGCCACCGAATCCGCCACAGCGGTGACAGAGAAGCTGGCGGTGATCCTGCGCCAGTTGTGCATCGCCATGTTCTGCACCGGGGCGCGCAGCCTTGCCGATCTAGATCGATCCCATCTGCTGACGAGGAGTTGAGCACCGCCATGACCCTTGATCTCGCACCTTATCTCAGCGCAGTCGAGGCCGAACTGCGCGACATTGTCGACGCGGCGAGCGATGCTCACATGGACGAATGCCATGCACCTATCTCGCCGCTGTACGACATGATCCGCTACCATATGGGCTGGCTCGATGCCGACTTTTATCCCCTAATCACCGACGGCGGCAAGCGGCTGCGTCCGGTGATGTGCCTGTTGGCCTGCGAGGCCGTGGGGGGAGACTGGCGCTCGGCCCTGCCCGCGGCGGCAGCCATCGAACTGATCCACAACTTTTCGCTCATTCACGATGACATTGAGGACCAGAGCGAGACGCGTCGGCATCGGCGCACCGTGTGGGCCTTGTGGGGCGTGGCCCAGGGCATCAACACCGGCGATACGGTGTGGATCCTCTCGCGCCTCGCCATCCATCGGCTGCACCAGACCGGTCACGACGCCGAGACCGTCCTGCGCGTCATGCAGCGCCTTGACAAAGCCTGTCTGGCCCTTTGTACCGGCCAGTACCTGGATCTGGGCTTTGAGCAAGAAGAGACCGTATCGCTACCGGCCTATTTACAGATGATCGCCGGCAAGACAGCCGCGCTGCTCTCGGCATCATTGGCAGTGGGCGCCATCCTGGGCGGGGCTGACGAATCTCTTGTTCAGTGTTATGCCTCTTTTGGCCATAAATTAGGGTTGACATTCCAGATTGTCGATGATATACTGGGCATATGGGGAGATCCTGCGGTCACGGGGAAATCGGCGGCCAGTGATATCCTGACCAAGAAAAAGACGATGCCGATCCTCTATGCCTTGGGCTGGGAGGCTGAGCGCGGGCATGATGATCTGGCGCGTCTCTATGCCCAACCCTCACTTACGGACGAACATGTACCCTCTGTCCTGGCGTTGTTGCGTCGCTGCTCAGCCCACGAATACGCCCAGCAGCAAGCCCGCGCTTATTATGGACAGACGGCGCAACACCTGCAATCCGCTGGCCCGGACCACCCCGCGCGCGACGCGTTGCAGGCCCTGGCCGAATCGCTGGTAGGCCGCACCTTCTAGCCGTCATCGGCGCTAACGCTGGGCCTAACATCATTTGTCCAACTTTTGGAACTCGGGACAGCTCTTGAGCGTCCTTGGATGTGTCCAGGGCGCCAATGTCTGGCGCCGTATTTGTGCAGCAAGGAGAGCACGTGATGGTCGGGGGTACGTGGCGACGGCGATTGCGCAGCACACCCATGATGCTCCTGGTGATTTGGACAGGAGCTGTTTCTTTGGGATTGGGCATCGCCTTCAGTCTCCTCATTCTACCGTTGCCATTGCCGGACGCGATCCAGAATCGTGGTCTGGCGCCCTCTAGTATCATCGTCGATAGCCAGGGCCGACTGCTCTATGAGATGGTATCTCCCGGTGCTGGGCCGCAAGGGACCGATGTCGGTGTGCACCGCCCGGTGCCACTGGAGGAGATACCCCTCTATTTGCAACAGGCGATCATCGCCACTGAGGACGCCACCTTTTACGAAAACCCTGGTGTCAGCCCTGAGGCGATCGTGCGAGCTCTGTATATCAACCTGCGCAGCGGCCGCATCGTCTCTGGCGGCAGCACCATCACCCAGCAACTGGCCCGCAACCTGCTGCTTGAGGCCGACGAACGCCATCAGCGCACCTGGCAACGCAAGCTGCGCGAGGCGATCCTGGCCTATCGCATGAGCCGCACTCTTTCCAAAGATGAGGTTCTGGCCCTCTATCTGAACAAGACCTATTTTGGCAATATGGCCTATGGCGTCGAGGCGGCGGCGCGCTCCTATTTCGGCAAACCGGTAGAGCAGCTCAACCTGGCCGAGTGCGCGCTTCTCGCCGGCCTGCCTCAGGCGCCAGGGTTCTACAATCCGCACTTGAATATGCCGGCAGCCAAAGAGCGTCAGCGCATCGTCCTCGATCTGATGGTCAGAACGGGCTATATTTCGGCCCAGGATGCCGACCTGGCTCACAGCGAACCGTTGCGCCTGGCCGCCCAGCCCTTCCCCATCAACGCGCCCCACATGGTCATGACGGTGCGCGCCCAGCTCGATCAGATACTGCCCGCCGAGACGATAGCGGCAGGAGGCCTGGGGGTGGTGACCACCCTCGATCTGGGCCTCCAACGCGCCGCCGAGGACCACGTCGCTCGCCATTTGGGGCAGCTCAACGAGGTTCGCCCCAACAAGCCGTCCCATGACGTGCGCAACGCCGCCGTGGTGGTCATGGATCCACGCAGCGGGGCGGTGCGCGCCATGGTGGGCAGCCCCGACTATTTCGACGCCCGCATCAACGGCGCGGTGAACGCCGCGTTCGCGCTGCGCCAGCCCGGATCGGCCATCAAGCCGCTGACCTATGCCGCCGCGTTCGAGCGTGGCTACTCGCCGGGCACCATGATTCTGGATGTCCCCACCTCTTTTGTTACCCAGGATGGTAAACCCTACCAGCCGATCAACTATGACTATCGCTTTCATGGGCCGGTGCTCCTGCGCGAGGCGCTGGCTTGCTCCTACAATGTCGCCACCGTCAGGCTATTGGAACAGATCGGCCCGGCGGCGCTGGCCGAGATGGCCCATCGGCTGGGCATCACGACACTCACCGACAGCGACCGCCACGACCTGGCGATGACTCTGGGCGGCGGGGAGGTGTCGCTGATGCAGCTCACCGCCGCCTATGGCGCGCTGGCCAATGGCGGCTATCGGGTGCAGCCCTGGTTCATCGAGCGCGTAGAGGATCGCGAGGGTCGTATCCTGTACGCCCATGGCGCTGCCCAAGTGCCCTTGACCCATAATGCATCACCTTCGTCGGAGCGAGTCCTCGATCCGAGGGTGGCCTATCTCATCACCGACATCCTGGCCGATCGTCGCGCCCGAGTTCCCGCCTTTGGCGCGGGGAGCCCGCTGGAGCTGCCCTTCCCGGCGGCGGTCAAGACCGGCACCACCACCGGATGGCGCGACAACTGGACGGTGGGCTATACCAGCGAGTGGGTCGTGGGGGTCTGGGTGGGCAACGCCGACAACCAGCCGATGAAACAGGTCTCGGGGGTGAGCGGCGCGGCGCCGATCTGGAACGCCGTGATGCGCAGCGCCCATCGCCAGACCTCTGGAAGTACGCTCAACACCATGATGGCACGCCCGCCGGGGCTGGTGGCGATGGAGGTCTGTGCCCTATCCGGGCTATTGCCCGCCGTCGACACCCAACATGGCGTCGAGGCCTGCACCCATCGCAAGACCGAGCTCTTTATGGCCGAGAACGCGCCTACCCAACACTGCGATCTGCACCGGGTGGTTTCCATCGACACTCTCACCGGTGAAATCTGCGCCGATTGTCCCGCAGACCGAACCGTCGCGCGCTCCATCACCCTATGGCCGCCCGAAGCCCTGGGCTGGGCCGCCAGCGCCGGTCACGCTATACACCAACACCTCCCGGGAACGCCGAGCGCCAGCTCGGCCTCAGAAATCAGCGCCAGCTCGGCCACAGAAACCAACGCCCCCTCGGCCCATCTCGCCAACGCCGCTCCCATGGCGCCCCGCGAAGGTCCGACCCTGCGCTTTGTGCAACCCGCGCCGAACAGCCGTTTCGCCCTCGTCCCGGATATGCCCGCCGAGATGCAAAAGATCGAGATAGCCGCCTCCGCAAATGTGCGCCTGCAAGAGCTTACCGTGTGGATCAACGGGCAGCCGTGGCACACTTGGGACGCGCCCCCCTACACGGTCCTATGGCCTCTATCTCCTGGCGAGCATACCCTACATTTACAGGGGCTGGATGCAGATACCACTCTCTCCAGCCCACCCATCCGCGTGGTCGTCTTGCAGGTCGGTGAAGAAAGGAAAGCTCCATGAACACAAGCCGTTCTATCATTGCTTTGGCTCGTCTGCTGTTGGCCACAGCGCTACTCGTCTCTTGCACCGCAGCGCCGACATCGACGCCGATACCCGTGCAGGACACCACCACAGCGCCTACGCTGGTCGACAAGGCCCTGCCCACTGCTGTAACGCCGCCCGCATCGCCCGCGCCCCCGACGGCAACTCCCACGCCGCTGCCCCCCCTGCCTCCGGTGGTGATCGACCGGACGCCGGCGCGCGGCCAGGAGCTGCCCCCGGACGAGCCCATCGTCTTGGAGTTCGATCAACCGATGGATCGCGCCTCGGTCGAGGGCGCGTTGGTCGTTCTCGACGTGGATAGCGAACGAGCAGATGGCCCGTCGTTGGCCGGCACCTTTGCCTGGAGCGACGGCGATAGCACCGTCGCCTTTCAGCCCCGCGATGGATTGAGCCGCGACGCCGGCTATGTGGTCAATCTCGACGTCGAGGCCCGCAGCCAACAAGGGCTGAATATGCGCACGCCCCTGCGCTTTAGCTTTCACACCGTAGGCTATCTGCACGTCACCGACGTCTTTCCCGCCCCGGACAGCGCCGATGTAGCCACCGACACTGCCGTGAGAGTGATCTTTAACCGACCGATGGTGCCTTTGACGGCGGTAGATGCGTCCCCAGATGACGACCTACTGGTTATCAGCCCCGCGCTTCCAGGGACAGGCCGTTGGGTCAACACCTCGATCTATACCTTTGAGCCAGAAACACGACTGGCCGCAGGCACCGAGTACACGGTCCAACTGCGGGAAGATCTGGAGGACCAGACCGGCGGCATTCTGGAGCAGGCCTTCCGCTGGTCCTTTAGCACCCAACTGCCGGCCGTGGTCTGGGCAGAGCCGCCCGACGGCGCGCAATATGTCGCCCCCACGCCTTCCCTGGAGATAACCTTTAACCAGCCCATGGATCGCGCCTCGGTAGAGTCGCGCCTGACGCTGGTGCGGGCGGAAACCGAGACGCCGATCCGGGGCGCTTTCCGCTGGGAAGAGGAGGTGGTTACCTTTCAACCAGCGCAGGCGCTTCAGCGCGGCGCCGACTACCTCTGGCGCCTGGCGCCTGGCGCCAGCGCCGCAACCGGCGCAGCGATGACGGAGGAGCAGGCGTGGCGCTTTACCGTCGCCCCCGAGCCTCAAGTCGTGCGCATACGTCCCAGCGACAAGGCCTCCAATGTCTCTATGCACGATGGCATCCAGATCCAGTTCAGCAGCCCCATCAGCCGCGAAGCTTTTATGGAAGGGCTGGTGATCGAGCCTGAGGTTCAGGTGTACCCGAGCTGGTACGATGACGATACCCAGGTTGAGCTATGGTCCTGGCTCCAAGCCTCGACGCGCTACACCGTCACCCTGACAAGCGATATCGTGGACCGCTTTGGCACCCCTTTGGCGAGTGAGCGCACGATCCAGTTCACCACTCGACCCCACGAGCCTTCGGTGTATTTGCTCACGCCAGGTCGCATGGGAACCTACAATGCGTATGCAGAGCCCGCCGTCCTTGTCGAATGCCGCAACGTGTCGGCGGTCGAGTTCTCCCTCTATCGGTTGGATGCAGACGCCTTTGTGCAGTTCAACCGCGAGGATAACTGGCGAATCTGGGACACGTATAGGCCACAACGTC
>SKLG01000401.1 GCA_007123335.1 Anaerolineae bacterium
CCAAAAGCTGTATCCACATGTCCGCCAGGGCCAGCTCGACGGGTGTGCGCGGCGCCATATACATCGTGGTCAACGATGCGCGCTCGGTGGGCGCGGGCAAGGCGCTCCGATTCACCTTGCCATTGGGCAACAACGGCAGGGCATCCAGCGTCATCAAGACCGAGGGCACCATATAAGCCGGCAGCCGCGCGGCCAGATGCTGGCGCAACGCACTCGTGTCGAGAGGCTTCCCGTTCTTGGGCACCAGATACGCGGCGAGATAGCCTGTTCCAGACCCATCTTGCTGCAAAGCCACCGCGGCGCTCTCGATGGCCGCATCCTCGTGCAGCACGGCCTCGATCTCGCCGAGCTCGATACGGTAGCCACGCATCTTGACCTGATCGTCGACGCGGCCTACAAAGTCGAGAGTGCCATCCGCATTCCAGCGCACCAGATCGCCGGTCCTGTAGATGCGCGCGCCAGGCTCCTCGCTAAAGGGATTGGGCACAAATCGCTCCGCCGTCAGCTCCGGGCGGTTCAGGTAGCCACGCGCCAGCCCGAGGCCGCTTACATACAGCTCACCCGGCACGCCGATCGGTACGAGGCGCATCTCCTCATCGAGGACATGCACGCGGACATTGCCGATGGGCCGCCCGATAGTAATGGAGATCGCGTCGGGAGGGACCGACTCGACCTGATAGAGCGACGTCGTCACCGTGGCTTCGGTGGGGCCGTAAGCGTTGATGAAGCGGCGCCCCTGCGCCCAGCGGCGAGCCAGCTCTGGCGGGCAGGCTTCGCCGCCGGAGACGACGGTCTTGAGGTCCGGGAGCTTTTCAGGATCGAGCAATCTCAGCATGGAGGGCGCCATCTGGATCGCATGGATGTGCTCGGTCTGTAGCAGGGCGGTCAGCCGATCGATGGAGAGCAACGTCTCCTGGTCGGCGAGGTATAACGTGGCGCCGGTGGTCAATGCCGTAAAGATATCGATGACCGCGGCGTCAAAGCTGGGCGATAGAAACTGGAGGATGCGGTCGCCGGCCTCGATCCCATAATGCGCGACCATTTGAGGGATCATGTTGCACAGCCCGCGATGGGTCAACAATACGCCTTTCGGCTGGCCGGTGGAGCCGGAGGTATAGATCGCGTACGCGAGATTGTCCGCGTTCACGTCGCAGGATAACTCGTGCACAGGCTGCTGGTCGGGCTGATCATCGAGCGCGTCGACCCAGATCACTTGTGCGTCACTGGCGGGGAGGCTCTCGCGCACGCTGCGGTGTGCAATAACGACGGACGCATGGAGATCCTGAAGCATGAACGCCAACCGCTCTGGCGGATAGGTCGGGTCGAGAGGGGCATAGGCACCCCCCGCCTTGAGGGTGGCAAGGATGGCCACGATCATCTCGTCGCAGCGTGGCGTGCAGATGCCGACCAAGGTGTCCGCACCCACGCCCGCCTGTTGGAGTTGATGTGCAAGGTATGTAGTCCGTCGATCAAGCTCCTTATAGGTGATACTACCGCACATATCCACCAATGCCGTGGCATCGGGTGTACGCTCAACCTGCGCCTCAAAGAGGTGATGGATACAGCTGTCGTCGGCATAGGGTATTTCGGTCGCGTTCCAGTCCACGAGGAGTTGCTGCCGCTCGGCATCGGTCAATATCGAGATATGGCGTAATGCGCTCTCGGCGTGCGCGGGCATCTCGGTGAGGATCATGGCCAGATGCCCCAGGAGGCGTTGGATGGTATCCTCAGCAAAGCGGTCATGCTCAAACCCAACCATCAAGCCGAGGGTCTCGCCTGGAGACACGGCCAGGGTCAAGGGATAGTTGGTGCGCGTAAAAGTGGGGCCGGTGCCAATACGTATGCTGTTGCGCGCGGTCGTATCCTCCAGGGGAACAGGATAGTTCTCAAAAACCAGAATGCTCTCAAAGAGCGGCGAGCCATGCGGTACATCGCTCCAGCGCTGGATCTCGGCCAGCGGGGTGAACTCGAACGCTCGCGCCTCGATCTGTTGATTCTGCAGAACACTCAGCCATTCCGCAGTCCGCGCCTCGGGATCGACCGAAACCCGCACCGGCAAGGTGTTGATGAACAGACCGACGATCGATTCGACGTCGGGAATCTCAGCGGGGCGGCCAGAGACGGTCGCCCCAAAGGCAATGTCCTGCTGGCCGCTGTAGCGGCTGAGAAGCAATGCCCACGCGCCTTGCAGGATGGTATTGAGCGTGACATGGTACTGCCGGGCCATCTCCTGAAGCGCCGCTGTTGCGTCAGCCGACAGGCAGTGCCTGATGATGCCATAGTCATCGCTCTTGCTGGCATTGTGGCGATCTACGGTCAATGGCGTGAGAGCCGTGAATCCTCGCAAACGTTCTCTCCAAAAGGCCTCTGTCGCTGTCTTGTTCTGGCCCTGTAACCAGGCGATATAATCACGATAGGGACGAGCCGGAGGTATATACGGCGCCTGACCATGACGATATGCCTCGTAACAAGCCAAAACGTCACGTATAACCAGCGGCAAGGACCACCCATCCAGCAATAGATGATGGTGGCTCCAGACTAGTTGAAGGGCATCGTCTCGGAGGCGCAGGATCGCCAGACGCATGAGTGGGGGAGAGGAGAGATCGAACCCCTCTGCGCGTTTCTCGGCGAGAAATGCGTCCAACGCCTGCCCCTGCTCCGACTCGGAGAGGTGACGCCAATCTCGCGTTTCGATGGGCAGCGTGACATTGCGATACACGATCTGTAGCGGACGGTCCACACCTTCCCAGATAAAGGCGCTACGCAGTGCCGTATGGCGCTCCACCACATGATGCCAAGACTGCTCCAGCGCGGGCAGATCTATCGAGCCGTCTAGCCTCCAACTCGATTGCTCAAAGTAGGCGTGAGCGTCGGGGGCGTAGAGGCTATGGAATAGCATCCCCTCTTGCATCGGCGACAGCGGGTAGATATCTTGGATCTCGTCCCTACTCATACTAGCGTCCCCTCATCGGCATATTCGTGCGGGATAGAACCTTGTCGAGTTCGCGCTGGCGCAGCCCCGCCAGCGGAAAGTCAGATGGCGTGAGTGCGGCGGGCTGGGGCGCCTGACTCTGTCGGATCAGCGCACGGAGCGCGTCTACAAAGGCGTGCGCCAGGCGGTTGATGGTGTCGGCGCGATGGATATGCGCGCTATAGGTCCACGCAAGGGTGAGTTGGCCATCGGCGATGCCGCCGTTGATGTCGATGATCGTCGACCGCTTGCTTTGCGGATCGAGCGAAAGCCCGGTGGATTCTCTGGCCAGCCGGAACAGATCCCCCTTGAGCGTCTGATCAAAGCGCCCCAGGTAGTTGAAGCTGATCTCCGGTTGCGGCAGCGCGTCGAGCTGTGGGCCGGCATGCGGATCGAGATAGCGGAGACAGCCATAGCCGATGCCATCGCGCGGCACCTGACGCAACTGCTCCTTGACCAGCCTGAGCGTCCCGACCAGATCCCCGTCTTTAGAAACGGGCACAGCTATGGGATAGAGCGCAGTGAACCAGCCCACCGTCCGCGAGACGTCGATATCCGAAGCAATATCGCCCCGCCCATGGCCCTCCAGCTCAATGGCGATGCGCGACGTATGGCTCCAGTTCGCTACGGTATGAGCCAGAGCGGTCAGCAGCAGGGCGTCGATCTCGGCACGATAGGCAGCCAGCGTCTTGTTAAGCAGTGTCTCGGTCTCGTCGGCATCGAGGGAAACGTGCACCATACGCGATGAGGCGACGGTGTTTTCGCCGTCATGCAGGTCTCGTCGAAGCAAGGCGGCGCTCTTTTGCTGCGCAAGCCAAAACGATAGCTCGTCTCGGTGTTCGTCCGCCGAGTGGACCAGGGTCTCCGCCCAGCGCTTGAAGGATGTGGTCTTGAGCGGGAGGGTCACTGGTTGACCTTGAGCCATTTGGTCGTAGATGCGTTGGAGATCCTCAAACACGATGCGCCAAGAGACGCCATCCATCACCAGATGGTGCGCCACGGCGAGGAGCCTTCCAGGACGGTCGCCCCCTAGATCGATGTACACCAGGCGGAATAACGGCCCATTGGCGAGATCGAAGCTGCGCTGCCAGCGATTCGCTTCGGCCTCGATGGCAGCGGAAAGCTCGCCATCTGCGACGGAAGAGAGATCCACGCGAGCAAAGCTGGACATTGTCTGAGCTTCTACGGCAACCTGCCGCCATCCCGCGTCGGTGCGTTCGAAACGATGGCGCAGGGCGTCGTGATGGGCGACCAGGTGCTCACAAGCCTGCTGCAACCGGTTGGGCGCCAGCGGCTGTTGGACTTGGAGCAGGACTGCCTGGTTCCAGTGCCAAGGTTGGATCAGGTCCAGCTCCAAGAACCGGCGCTGCACCGGCGTAAAGGGCACATCGCCGGTGACGATCCCCTGCTCGGCGTGAATCGTAGGCCCGGTGCCGGCTACCATCGCCAACTCTGCAATGGTGGGATGCTGAAAGACCTGCTTCGGCGTGAGCTGCAATCCGCGCTGGGA
The DNA here is from genome assembly GCA_007123335.1 of Anaerolineae bacterium. GTDB lineage: Bacteria > Chloroflexota > Anaerolineae > UBA1429 > UBA1429 > SKLG01. The sequence goes on from SKLG01000401.1 coordinate 4,482, forward strand.
CACCCGGGAGATCATCTGGATGCTGAGGATCGAGTCGCCGCCCAGCTCAAAGAAGGCATCGTGCACGCCCACGCGTTCCACGCCCAACAGCTCACACCAGATCTCGGCGAGGATCCGCTCGCGCTCATTGCGTGGCGCCTCGTACTCACCAGTTAGCCCCAGGCTCTCAAAGTCAGGCGCTGGCAATGCTCCACGATCGATCTTGCGGTTGGGAGTGAGAGGCATCTCTGGCAGGGTCACAAAGGCGACCGGCACCATATAGTCCGGCAATCGCGCCTCTAGATGCTCGCGCATCTCATTTACCGGTGGCGCACCGGCCCCATCGGCCACGATGTAGGCAACCAGGCGTTGGTGTCCCGGCACATCCTCGCGCACGATGACGACCTGCTCCTCGATTCCAGGCAGGTCGCCCAGCGCGGATTCGATCTCGCCCAACTCGATACGGTAGCCACGTACCTTGACCTGGTGGTCCACCCGCCCCAGGAACTCGATCTGCCCGTTGGCCAGGTAGCGCACCAGATCGCCGGTCCTGTATATCCGCGCCCCAGGCTCCTTGCGGAACGGGTCGGCCACAAAGCGCTCCGCCGTCAGCTCCGGCTGGTTCAGATAGCCCTTGGCAAGCCCCTCGCCGCCGATGTACAGCTCCCCCGGCACCCCGATGGGCGCCGGCTGGCGGTGTTCGTCCAGTACGTAGCAGGTTCTGTTGGCCAGCGGCCGCCCAATCACAGGCACCTCGGAATGATCGTCCACTCGGCAGGTGGTGGCGTCCACCGTGCACTCGGTGGGACCGTACATGTTGTAGAACGCCGTGCCGGACGCCTCAGCCAGAGTTCGCCAGGTCATGGCATCGATGGCCTCACCGCCGGGCAGGATGATCGAGGGCGCCCAACCCGTCCCATCGAGCAGCCCGGTGGCGAGCAACAGCTTGAGCTGGGTGGGAACGCAGTCGAGGACATCCAGTCGATGCTCGCGGATGTATCTCAGCAGCTCATTGCCATCGACGCGGATATCGTCGGGCAGCACATAGAGGGTGTCGCCACGCAGCAGCAACACCAACTGTTGCACCGAGGCGTCAAAGGACAAGGGCGCATTCAGACTGGCCCGCAGCGGCTGGTGATGTGGGTGCCGCTGATAGATGGCTTGCTCCAACCCGGCCAGGAGGTTCAGCACGCCGCGATGGGGGATCATCACGCCCTTGGGCTGGCCAGTGGAGCCTGAGGTATAGATCACATAGGCTAGGTTATCCGGCGTGGTGATCGATGGCAGGTTGCTGGCATCCTCCTGGGCGATGGCGGCACGATCGGCATCCACGCATAGGGTACGTACGCTCTCCGTGGGCAACAGGTCACGCAGATGGGCCTGAGTGAGCAGCACTTGCGCCCCCGAGTCGGCCAACATAAAGGCCAGCCGCTGGGTGGGATAGGTGGGGTCCAAGGGCAGGTAGGCGCCGCCCGCCTTGAGCACCCCCAGCACGGCGGTAACCATGTCGATAGAGCGCTCGATGCATACACCCACGAGGCGATCGGGGCCGACCCCGAGATGGACGAGCCGCCGCGCCAAACGATTTGCACGCGCATTGAGTTCCTCATAGCTGATCTCGCCATCGATTACCACAGCCGGGATATCCGGCGTGGCCTGCGCCTGCTGTTCAAAGAGACGATGAAGCGTGATCTGGTCAGGGAAAGGGACGGCGGTCTTGTTCCAGTCCGCAAGTACCTGTTGCCGTTCATCCTCGGGCAATATGGGCAGCATTCTGATGTCGCCGTCGGGATCCTCCACGATGGCCTCTAATAGACGCTCAAAATGCCTCGCCATCCGCGTGATGGTCGCGGCATCAAATAGATCGGTGTTATACTCGATAGCCCCGCGCAGACGGTCATCTATTTGGGTCGCAAACAGCGTCAGATCGAATTTGGTTGTGCCGCTGTGCACGCTCAGTGGCTGAAAGTCGAGGTCAGTCATCCCACTGTTGTGGCCCTGTGGTACATTCTGCAGGACCAACATCACCTGGGACAATGGCGAGTGGCTCAGATCACGCTGCGGCTGAAGCGCGTCCACCAGCGCCTCGAAGGGCAGGTCCTGATGGGCATAAGCGCCCAGGGAGGTCTCGCGCACCCGCTGCAGCAGCTCGCGGAAGGTGAGTCCCAGCTCAAGGCGCGAGCGAATGACGATGGTGTTCACGAAAAAGCCGATCAACCGTTCAATAGCCGCCCGGTTGCGGTTGGCGATGACCGTGCCCACACTGATGTCGTCCTGCCCGCTGTAGCGGTGGAGCAGCGTCTGGAAGGCGGCCATCAGCGTCATGAACAGTGTGGTACCCTCGCGCTGGTTCAGCGTCTGCAAGGCACTGGTGAGTTCCTCAGAGAGCATGAACTCGTGATAGGCACCGTTAAAGGTCTGCACCGGCGGACGTGGTCGATCGGTGGGTAGCTCCAGCAGCGGCGGGGCGCCGGCGAGCTGCTCGCGCCAGTAGTCGAGCATCTTCTGCCGGACCTCGCCCTGCAACCAGCCCCGCTGCCACGCGCCAAAGTCGGCGTACTGGATCGGCAGCTCGGGCAGCGGCGAGGGCGCATCCTGGCTAAAGGCGTCGTACAGCGCCGCGATCTCTTGCATGAGCACCGTCGAGGACCAGTTGTCGGAGATGATGTGATGCATGGTCAGCAGGATGACGTGCTCGCTTTCGGCCAGTCGCAAGACCACGACGCGTAGCAGGGGGTCTGTGGCCAGGTCGAAGGGCTGAGTAGCCTCTTGCTGTAGGCGGCGCTCTACCTCGGCCTTCTGCTCGTCGGGAGACAGGTGATCGAGATCGACTATCGGCAAGTCTATCGTCAGCTCGCCATGGATGCGTTGAACGGGGCGCCCGTCCACGGTCACAAAGTTGGTGCGCAGCGATTCGTGGCGCTGCACGATAGTGTCCAGGACGCGGCGCAGCACCGTCAGATCGAGCGCGCCCTTGACTGCGACGGCGTTGGACATGTTGTAGAAGGGGCTATCGGGCTCCAGTTGGGCCAGGAACCAGAGGCGCTGCTGAGCGAAGGAGAGGGGCAAGTCGCCATCCCGTGGCGCGCGCTCGATGGGTGGTTCCTCGATGCCGTGAGCGGAGCGCCGCGCGATGTCGATCCGTTCGGCGAGTTTAGCGATAGTGGGGGCCTCAAAGATGCGACGCAGGGGCAGGTCCACATTCAGCCGAGTGCGCACCCGCGAGGCGAGCTGCGTCGCCAGCAACGAGTGCCCGCCCAACTCGAAAAAGTTGTCATGGATCCCCACCTGCCCGATCCCCAACACCTGTGCCCATAGTTCGCACAGCATCTCCTCCATCGGCGATCTCGGCGGCGCATAGGCCACCGAGAGGGAGCGCTCCCTCTCACCTGGCGCAGGCAGGGCCTGGCGATCGATCTTGCCGTTGGGCGTCAGCGGCATCGCTTGGAGCTGCACATAGCTCCCCGGCACCATATAGTCGGGTAGCTGCGCCCCCAGATGCTGGCGCAGCGCCAGCGGCTGGCACTGCTGCCCGTCGGCGCACACCACGTACGCCACCAGCCGCTGGTCGCCGACCACGTCCTCGCGCACGATCACCGTCGCCTCGGC
>SKLG01000520.1 GCA_007123335.1 Anaerolineae bacterium
CCAAGAGCGGCGGGCGTTGGGTACAACGCAAGCCCTTTTTCATCTGGGCCAACTTTTGGGGGCCGCACACGCCCTGCTTTATCCCCGAGCCCTATTACTCGATGTACGATCCGCAGCAGATCCCCGAGGAGCCCAACTTTTGCGAGACGTGGGAGAACAAGCCAGCCGCCCACGATATCTATCAACGCATCTGGGGCCTGCGCAACATCGGCTGGGAGGGCTGGCGCGAGATCGTCGCCCGCTACTGGGGTTATTGCACCATGCTCGACGACCTCACCGGGCGCATGCTCCAGACACTGGAGGAGCTGGGCCTGGCCGACGACACCGTCGTCATCTATACCACCGACCACGGCGACCAGATGGGCGCCCACGGCCTCATCGAAAAGGGACCCTTTGCCTACGAGGAGAGCTGGCGCCTGCCCATGGTGGTGGCCCACCCCGATTGCGAGCAGCCCGGCTCGGCCTGCGAGGACCTGGTCTACCTCACCGACCTGACGCCGATGATCCTCGAATGCGCGGGGCTGACGGCGCCCGACGTACCCGACAATGACAGTATCCTGCCTCAAGTGCTGGGGCGCGACGGCGGTCCGCAGCGTGAGAGCGTCTATGGCGCGTTCTATGGCCACATGGTGCCGGCGCCGTTTCGCTTTGTGTGCACCCACCGCTTCAAACTGGTGTTCAACGTGTGCGACCGGGGCGAACTCTACGACCTGGAGGAGGACCCTTACGAGCTGGAGAACCGCATCGACGACCCGGTGATGGCCGACGTCAAAGCCCAACTCCTGGAGATGATGGGCGAGCACATCGACCGGCTCGGCGATCCGATCCGCAACCAGTTCGAGATGCTGCGCCACGTGTACTGAGCCAGGCGCACAAGAGATGCCCGGCCTTTCCGCGCCGATCGGCGCGGAAAGGCCGGGCATCGGGTTGCCTAACGGTGGAGCGATCTAGTCCTAGAGCTCGACGGTCTCACTAGTCCTCTGCTGGCGGCAGCACACCGTTGTTCATTACCAATGGCAGAAAATGTCCGTGGATCATGGCGCTGCAGCGTACCGTGACGGTGGCGCTGTCAGATAGGCCAATGTTGCCATTCAGGTGAGCCTCATTAGTCTCTGTGAGCTCATAGACGCCATCGACGTACAGGTCGCTGTTCTCTGGCGGGCAGGCGAACATCTCGGGAAAGATCATGGTCGTGCTCTCAGAGATCTCTGCCTCAAAATCAAAGCGTGGGTCGCTCAGGATGGCCGTCTCGTGTCCCACTACAGGCCCAGTCCATTGGATGGCCTCAAAAGTCTCTAGCTCTTCCTGCTGCTGATCATACTCGTAGTGGACGATAATGATGAGCCCTTCGGCAGTATCCAGCGGGGTGGCCACATAGCTGCAAATCAGCGAGCCATACGGTTCTACCACTCCCGTGTTATCTCCGGTGTCAGGGCAGACCACCGGCACCTCCATAGAACCGTTCGAGTTGGATGACACGCCCTGGCTAGCGAGAGCTGGCCCCATAAACCCAAAGATGGAGGTGGGTATGGAGATGGCGGTCGTGTTCATGATCTCGACATTTCCCGCTACTTCGACGTCGGCATTGATCACCATCTTCTCTGCGGCTACTGTCCACTCCACCGCAGACTCCTCACCGGGAGTGGCCAATACAAGATTCGGAGTGACCGACTTGTTCAGCGTCCATTCAATGTTGCGCTCGCGGAGGGCGGAGGTAATGACAGTGTTTACAGCGAGTGGCGAGGATGCTCCTGACGTGATCACCACTACACCGCCAAGCACGACGCCCAACAGCAGGGCCAATACCAGGATCTTTCGGATATTCATGTTCTGTCTCCCTATATGATTTTCCGAGCCTTGATGGGACGTGAGCCCCAGCAAGCGCTCGACATCTGCAACACGTCGCTTTGGTGTGCGCACCGAAGCAGGAGGCTCACGATCACCCATCGGAGCCCACACACTCGTCCATCGACTCGATCCACAATCGAGTCGCCACGAAATACGTTAGCCTTGGGCCGCCATATTATGGGATTGTTCCGGATCATACGGGATTGAGTGAGATCATAGAGTTATGAACAGAAAGTGAGGGGTTGTGTAGTAGCATGCCAAGTCATAGGGTGTGATGCGAGGCCGAACCATTATCTGCAGATGGCCAGGTTAGTATTCGACGGCGCCGGGGCGCGGACCTTATTCTCGCCTATACACACCTCCTTGTCGTCTTGGCGCCTGAACCGACATGCCCTTTGCATGCCGAGCGCTGTGCAGACGCTTCCATACCATCACCAGAGCCAGTATACCATAGGCAGATCGTTATCCATAATGGCAGAGGCGGGGAGACGCCGGATTACCTGGCGCCTCCTATCATGGTTCTTTCCGCTAGGGGTAGATGCGCCCGAGGGTGCGCGGGAAGGGGATCGTTTGGCGGATGTGATGCAGGCCACACACCCAGGCCACGGTGCGCTCCACGCCCAGGCCAAATCCGGAATGGGGCACGCTGCCGTAGCGACGCAGATCGAGGTACCAGGCAAAGGCCTCGCGAGGCAGGTTGTGCTCTACGATTCGCTGCTCCAACAGCTCCAGGCTGGCGGTGCGCTGCCCCCCGCCAATGATCTCGCCATAGCCTTCGGGCGCCAGCATGTCCACCGACAGGGAGAGCTGAGCATTCTCGGGGTCGGCCTCCATGTAGAACGCCTTGCACTGGGTCGGATAGCGGTGGACGAACAAGGGTTTATTATGCTGCAAGCCTAGCGTCGTCTCGTGGGGCGCGCCCAGGTCCTCGCCCCAGGCGATGCCAGAGACGGCGGGATCCTTTTGCTCCTGCAAGAAGGCGATGGCGTCATCGTAGCGCATCCTCGGGAAGGGCGGCACGATGGCCTCTAGCGGCGCGGTATCCCTCTCCAGGATGGCCAGCTCCTCGGCGCGCTGTTCCAGCACCCGCTGGACGATGTAAGAGACAAACTGCTCCTCGACGCGCATGCACTCCTCGAGGTCGGCATAGGCCATCTCGGGCTCTACCATCCAGAACTCGGTGAGGTGGCGGCGCGTCTTGCTCTTTTCGGCGCGAAAGGTGGGGCCAAAGCAATAGGTGCGGCCAAAGGCCATGATGGTGGCCTCGTTGTAGAGCTGGCCCGACTGGGTGAGATAGGCGTTCTCGCCGAAATAGTCGGTCTGAAAGAGCGTCGTCGTCCCCTCGCAGGCCGCCGGCGTGAGGATCGGCGCATCGACGAGGAGAAAGCCGTGATCATCCAGCCAATCGCGGATGGCGGCAATTACCGTGGCCCGCACCCGCAGGACCGCCCACTGCTGAGAGGAGCGCAGCCACAGGTGGCGGTTTTCCATCAAGAACTCGATACCGTGCTCCTTGGGAGTGATGGGGTACTCTTCGGCCAACTGGACGATCTGCACATCGCTGAGCGACAGCTCATGGCCCCCCGGCGCACGGGCATCGGCGCGCACCGTGCCGGTGGCGATCACCGAGGATTCCTGGGTGATCGCCTGGGCCGCCTCAAAGGCGGCGGGGCTGATCTCCCGCTGAAAGGCCACGCCCTGGATCATCCCGGTGCCGTCGCGCAGCATCAAAAACTGCAAGCGGCCCTTGTCGGTCTTGTTGTACAGCCAGCCCTTGACGGTGATCTCCTCGCCCACATGCTGGGCGACATCGCGGATGTACACCTGTTCCCCCACGCCTTGCCTCCTGTCAGATTCAGGTGCCGGGCACCTCAGAAGGTGCCCGGCACCTTGTTGCTGCGTGCTACTCAATCGTGATGGAATTCGTGCGATTAGCGTTGATATAGTCCCAATCCAGCGTCACGCCCAGGCCGGGACCCTCGGGGGCATAGACGCAGCCCTTGTCGTCGATGGCGTCCAGGGCATCGCGATAGTCGGTATAGATCTCGGTAAAAGTGCCCGAGCTCTTCGGATGGACCAGGCCCATCTCATAGTAGTTGGTGTTGCGGATCGAGGTCATCACGTGGCGCTGGGCCGGGCCCGGGCCATGCATCTCGATGTCCAACCCCAAGCCCTCGGCGGCGTGGGCCAGCTTCATCACGCCGGTGATGCCGTCATAGCCAAGGTCGCCGCGCAGGTAGTCGGTGGCGTCGGCCAGGGCAAAGTCCACGTGGGGCTCGAGGGTGCGCACGTGCTCGGTCTGGAGCAGCGGCGTCTTGATGAGCTGGCGCAGCTTGCGGTGGGCGAATTGGGAGATGCCGCCATCCTTGTAGGGGTCCTCCAGCCAGAAGAACCTCTCCTCGTCGCAGGCCCAGCCCACCTTGACGGCGTCGGCAAAGGTCTCCAGCTCGCAGGCGGGGTCGAGCATCAGGTCCATCTTGTCGCCCACGCGTTTGCCCACCTCGTGGATGTTGGCCACCTCTAGGTCGGTCAGCGACTCGCCCCAGCCATGAATCTTGAACGCCGGGTAGCCCATCTCCAGGCATCGTTCGGCAAAATCGGCATAGGCCTCCGGCGAATCGAGGCCGCCGTTGTGGTCGCCGTGGGTGGTGCTGGCGTAGCATTTGAGCGGCTTGATGTGCCCGCCCAGCAGCTCCCAGACCGGCGCGTCATAGTACTTGCCGGCGATATCCCACAGCAGGATGTCGATCTGGGCCATGCCCATGCGCGCCGCCTGACGCAGGGCGCGCTTGAGATCCTGATAGATCAGCTCACGCTGCAGAGCGTTCTTGCCGATGAGATAGTTGGCGTAGCGGGGCTGGCCCGCCAGCCCGGCGCCAGAGAGGATCTCGCCGGTGATGCCCATGCTGGTGTGCATGCGCAGCACCGAGCCGCTGCGCGGCATCATCGCGCCCTCTTTGTAGATGATGTTAAAGCCGTTGTAATCGGTGCCCATGTTCTCCAGAGGTCGATCCTCGAACTCGATGACCTCAAAGCCGGTGATGATCGGTTTGTCCGCCATGAACGTGTCCTTTCCTTGCGCTGATATGGTGGGCGGCGTCATGATGGTATTCATTGCCGCCGTCACCACGCAGCATAACCCCATGCTCTGGGGACGTCAAATGACGCGAGGGCCAGGCTGGCTCTCGGCCAGCGCCTCGGTGATGAAACGCCGTGCTTGGGCCAGTCGCTGCCGAGTTTTGCGCGGCGACCAGATTTGTAGCGCGGCGGGACCGATCTCAAGATTTATGGTCCCGTCATATCCATCTTGCTTGAGGCGGGCCAGAAACTCGCGTAGTGGCAGGTCGCCCTCTCCGAGGAGCTGATGCTCGGCGTAAAGACCGTGTCGCCCGAGAGGCAATCGATGGTTGTGGACGCCTGACGCCGTAAGGTGTTTGATCTGGGCATAGTCGCTGAGATGCACATTGATCAGGTGCGGCTGCATCTGCGCATAGGTCTCCATCAGGTCCAGCGGGCCGTTGCCCACATGACAGGTGTCCAGCGTCAGATAGAGATCGTACAGGCGGGCAAAGCTACACAGAATGGGGATCGGCCCCAACACATCCTCGCTCTCCCTGCCCTCATAGACGCCGACATTCTCCAGCGCCAGGCGGGTCGCCGTCCCTTCGACCATCCGCCGGCAGCGATCGAGGGCGCTCATCCAGCGTCGGGCTCTCTTGGTGGCCCAGTCGGCAAAGGGGCCGTGAAAGACGACGCTAGGCGCCGCCAGTTCCAACGCCATACGCGTCGCATCGACGAGGCCCTTGGCGTTGTTTTTGAGCTTGCCAGGGGGCAAGAGCGGCACATGCACCGCTAGAATATCCATCTCGTATGCGCGGCAGAGGCGCATCATGCCTGCGGCGCCTCGTAGGCGAATCTCCGGCGCCATGACCAGCTCTATGCCATCAAATCCGCACTCGGCCGCCAGGCTCAGTGTGTAGCGCAGTGGAAAGCCATAAAGGCATGCGGTCGAGATACCTATTCGCACGGAGGACCACACCGGTCAGCGAGAGCCAGCCCCTTGACGCTGGCGCACTGGTAGATGAACCGCTCTACGTCACGGGGCACCTGATAGGCGATGGGCAAGCCTTTCCCCAGGCGACGGCGAATCTCAGAGGAGGAGATGCCGATCTCCAACGTCTCCAGGACATCGGTGGCCGCGGCCAGGCCAGGTATATCTCGGTTCAACTCCTCGAGGCCCAGATCGTAACCAGGGCGGCTAATGGCCACCAGACGGGCGAGCTGGATGATCTCGTGCGGCTGACGCCACTCACGCAGCGAACGCAACGAGTCGGCGCCGAGGATGAAATGGAGCGAGGCGGGACGATGGATAGCCTTGATCTGGCGAAGGGTATCTACCGTGTACGAGGGTCCTTGCCGATCCAGATCGACGCGCGAGACCAAAAGCTGGGGATTATCAGCGATGGCCAGCTCCACCATCTGCCAGCGTTCCTCGGCAGAGAACAGGGTGCCCTCTTCCTGTTTGAGCGGGGAGATACGCGCCGGCACAATGAGGACCGTATCCAGCATCAGACAAACGCGGGCTTCTTCGGCCACGATCAGATGACCGATATGGATCGGATCAAAGGTGCCGCCTAGAACGCCGAGGCGAACGCCGGTCGATGTGCAGGGGTTCACGACCACTCGAGCTCAATATCGCCAATGAACACGGTGTCGCCCAGCTCCACGCCGGCCTCTTCCATCTGCGCCGAGATGCCGCGCGCGTGCAGGATGCGCTCAAAGCGCTCAATGGCCTCATCGTTGCTCCAATCGGTCATGATGGCCAGGCGCTCGATCTCGGCGCCCGAGAGGCGATACACCCCAGGGGCTTCCTGGACGATCTCGACGTCAGTGCTTTCCGCCTCCTGGTGGGGACGAAAGACATAAAGCTCCGGCTGTTTCGGCTCCTCCTCTGGGAGCGCCTCCAGACGCGTGGCGAGGGCGCGCAAGAGCTCGACGACGCCTTGCCGCGTGACAGCCGAGATGCCCATCACCTCATCGACCTCGTCCTCCAATGCTTCACGGACTAGATCGAGCATGTCTTCAGCATCGGTGAGATCCATCTTGTTGAGCACCACGATCTGCGGCTTAGCCGCCAGCCTCTTGCTATAAAGGGCCAGCTCCTGGTTGATAGCGTGATAGTCGCTCACCGGATCAAGGCTGGCGGCGTCGAGGAGATGCACCAGGAGCCGGGTGCGCTCCACGTGGCGCAGGAATTGGAGCCCCAGACCCGCGCCCTCGTGGGCGCCCTCGATGAGGCCCGGGATGTCGGCCATGACAAAGGAGCGCCCATCGATTTCGACCACGCCAAGGTTTGGGGAGAGAGTGGTAAAGGGATACTCGGCGATCTTGGGCCGGGCCGCGCTGACGCTGGCCAAGAGAGTCGACTTGCCGGCGTTAGGCTTGCCCAACAAGCCCACATCGGCGATGAGTCGCAATTCCAGTTCGAGGGTGCGCTCCTCGCCTGGCTCGCCGCGCTCGGCGAACCTCGGCGTCTGGTTGCTAGGTGATTTAAAGGCCTCGTTGCCGCGCCCACCGCGCCCGCCCCTGGCCGCCAACACCGTTTGTCCAGACTCGGTCAGATCGGCCAAGATTTCGCCGCTGGCCTTGTCGCGCACGACGGTGCCGGGGGGCACGTCGACATAGACATCATCACCGCTTCGCCCTTGGCGGCCTTTGCCCTGGCCGTGATTACCATCCTCGGCCGTAAAATGGCGCCGTCGGCTAAATGCCACAAGGGTGTTTAGCTGATCATCGACGCGCAAATAGACATCTCCGCCCTTGCCGCCATTGCCACCGTTCGGCCCGCCAAAGGGGACATACTTTTCTCGGCGAAAGCTTACTACGCCATTGCCGCCGTGCCCGCCGCGCACGACGATGGTCGCCTCATCAAAAAACACGTGCTCACCTCAAGACTGCCAAACGGGCTCAAGACACGAGCCCATCGATTCACGAAACACCTATCGAGGATAGCGGCAAGGCCCGTTTCTGTCAAGGTTTCTTGCCGTCTTGTCGCCTTGGGCCGAATACCCTTTC
>SKLG01000371.1 GCA_007123335.1 Anaerolineae bacterium
CGACGGATGGGACTCGCCCGAGCTCCAGTTCGAGCTGTTCGAGGGCGGTTACCACTCGAACCACTACTCCCCGGCCGATCCGCGACCGGTGGTGCAGGACTTTGTGAACGCCTATCGCGACAAGTATGGCGCAGTGCCCGACGCTCTGGCCACCCTGGCCTATGACGCGGCCGGCATTCTGCTCAACTCCATCGCCGAAGCCGGCGTTAATGATCCTTCCGTCGTAAAAGACACCATGGCGGCTCTCGAGTTCGAAGGAGTCTCTGGCGAGATCACCTTTGACGAGTTTGGCAACCCGGTCAAAAAGGCGGCCATCGTCAGAATCGAGGGCGGCGAACCTGTATTCTTTAAATTTGTAGCGCCCTAGGCATGGTCAATGAAGAAGGGGGAGCGCCGATGATTCGCTGGCGCCCCCCTTCTCGATGAACACGCCGCGGGAGGCGGGGAAAGTATGAAGCATTCCATCACGAAATGGTCGCTGAGAAGCGTCGTCTGGTTGATATATGCGGCGTTGGCCGTCGGCATTTTGTGGGGCGTCCTCTATATCGTCCAGCTTAATGGACCGACATTTTTCTTCCAGGCTTTGCTCGATGGCGTCAGGCTCGGATTTGTATACGCACTTATTGCTCTTGGCTATACGCTCGTATATGGCATCGTAAGTCTTATTAACTTTGCGCATGGCGACGTCTTTATGGTTGGCGCTTTTGCCAGTTTTTATGCCATCACCCAATATGGGTGGGGCTTTGTTCCGGCCATCCTCTTTGCCATGATCATCTGCACCGTGCTCAATGTGGTGATTGAGCGGGTGGCGTACAAGCCACTACGTGATGCGCCGCGCATCGCCGCACTGATCACGGCAATCGGCGTATCTTTTTTCCTCGAATACTTTACCGCGCTTCGCTGGGTGTTTGGCGCTGATTTTATCACCTATCAGCGACCGTTCCCGGTAGTTGTTTGGCGGTTTGGGGGCTTGATTATTACCAATATTACCGTCATTATTATTGGCCTGACACTGCTGTTACTCTTTGTTCTGCAGTACATTATCAAGCGCACCAAGATGGGCAAGGCAATGCGTGCCACAGCCCTGGATAAATCCGCCGCACGACTCATGGGTATTAATGTGAACGGTATCATCTCTTTTACCTTTGCCCTGGGTGCAGCATTGGCGGGAGCCGGAGGTGTGCTCTTTGCCATCGCCTTCCCCCAAATCTGGACCTTTATGGGCCTGATGCCCGGCCTCAAGGCTTTTGTGGCGGCGGTGCTTGGCGGCATCGGTAGCGTGCCGGGCGCGTTTGTGGGCTCGTTGTTGATGGGCAGCATCGATGTGATGGTGGTGAGCTTTGTCCCCATGGGCTCTCGCCTGCGCGATTTGTTTGCCTTTCTCGTGTTGATCATTGTCTTTTTGGTCAAACCCACCGGCATCTTTGGCGAGCCACAGTCGGAAAAAGTATAGAAGGAGGCCTACATGCGACTACGACGCGCGATTCCAACCTGGCTTCCCACGTTGCTTGTGGCGATCCTGCTATTTGTGGCGGTGAGCTGGGCCAAATCCACCGATCGAATCACGGTATATTGGTTCCAGGTGATTCAGTTGGCGGCCATCACGGCGATATCGGCCCTGGGGTTGAACCTCATTTACGGGTTCAATGGGCAGTTCTCTCTGGGCCACATAGGGTTCTATGCCATCGGCGCCTATGGGTCCGCGCTGGTCACCAAGGACTATATGGCCACCTGGAGCGGCAACCCCGTCGGCGCGCTGTCATGGATGATGGCGGCACAACTGGGGTTGGTGGCGGTTCTTGGAATAGTCAGCGGGCTGCGCATCGGCGACCGACGCAAGACATTACACGCCTGGGCGACAAAGTATGTGCTTCCCCACGAGGCGCGAACCATTACCGCTGTGGCCTCATTGTTGATGCTTATGGTGATCGTCGCCATCGGCGCTGCCATCGCCTGGGTAGCACAAAAGGCGCTGCTGGCTCTCTTGGTCGCAACCTTGCTGCGACTCTCACAGGAGACGGCGCAACCTATCCTCTTTGCGCTGGCCCTGCTCAACGGTGGGACCATGGCTGCTCTAATCTCTTATCTCGTAGGTCTGCCGCTCTTGCGCCTGGGTTCGGACTATTTTGGTATCGCCACACTTGGCTTTGCCATCATGGTCTATACCGCGCTACAGAACTCGGACATGGTCATCGAGACGATGAAGGGCGCCCGCGGCATGGTGGCCATCCCCCGCTGGACCAACTGGGGCTGGGTATTCGCCGGGCTGGTCTTGGCGCTGATTCTCATGCGCAACCTGATCTACTCCAGCCACGGACGGGCCATCAAGTCGGTGCGAGAGGACGAGATCGCCGCCCAATCCATGGGCGTCGATATCACTCGGATGAAAGCGTTGGCGTTCGCCTTTGGCGGCTTTTTCGCCGGGATCGCCGGAGGACTGTATGCCCATCTCTATGGCTTCTTGCATCCCAGCACCTTTAGCCTGGTCAGAGGGTTTGACCCGCTGATCATCATCGTCTTTGGCGGCCTCGGAAGCATGACGGGCACGGTAGTGGCTTCGGCCATGTTTGCCTTGGTAATCGAGGGGCTGCGGGTGGTGCTTCCACAGGGGTTTGAGGACTGGCGTTTCGTCATCTATCCCGTATTGTTGCTGCTTGTCATGTTGTTGCGACAGCAGGGCCTGCTGGGCACCAACGAGTGGGGCTGGCTGAGGGCGCCGTTACCGCCAGAGCGCGACATCCCTGTACCCGCGCGACAGCCGGGAACCCCGCAGGTCGTCACGGCATCCGTCGAGGAGGAGATCTCGCATGCCTGATGGACATGATCTGTTCATGTGCCCGACTCATACGGACCGGGAACGAACTCTGGATATCTGTGACCTCTCCAAGATGTTTGGGGGGCTGCGGGCCGTCTCGGATTTTACCATGTCCGTTCCGCAAGATGGCCTATACGGGCTCATCGGCCCCAACGGGGCAGGCAAGACGACGGTGTTCAACATGATCACCGGCATCTATGAGCCCAGCGACGGATCGATTCAGTTTGCCGGCAAGGAGATCAACGGCCTGTCGCCACATGTCATTACGCTGGCAGGTATTGCCCGGACATTTCAGAACATTCGCCTTTTTCAGAATCTGAACGTGCTTGACAACGTGCGCATTGCCTTCCATCAGCACGCCGGGCATGGCTTGTTAGAGGGCATCACCCGATTGGGTCGCTTTGGGCAGCGCGAACGGGTCATCACCGAGAGCGCCCAAGACCTGTTGGCGGTTTTCGGGTTGCAGGATCGCCAGTTCGAGATCGCCAAGAACCTGCCCTATGGCGCTCAACGCCGTCTGGAGATCGCCCGCGCGCTGGCTGCCGAGCCGCGTTTGTTGTTGCTGGATGAGCCGGCAGCAGGCATGAACCCGGCCGAGACGGAAGAACTGATGGCCATGATCCATTTCATCCGCGATCGCTTCAAGCTCACCATTTTGCTCATCGAGCACCAGATGCGTGTGGTGATGGGCATCTGTGAGTGGATCACGGTGATGGACTTTGGCCAGGTTATTGCTCGCGGCACGCCGCGAGATATTCAGAATAACGAAAAGGTCGTCGAGGCCTACTTGGGCACTCAGGTAGGAAGGGAGCGTTTGCATGCTTCTTGAGGTCAATGATCTGCATGTGGCCTATGGAGCCATCCGTGCGTTGCAAGGCATCTCCTTCCACCTCGAGGAAGGAGAGATCGTCACGCTCATTGGCGCCAATGGCGCTGGCAAGAGCACCACGCTGCGCACGATTTCGGGGTTGTTGCGCCCCTTCCAGGGGGATATCCTTCTTAACGGGCAGAGCATCATCCGGACCCCTGCCGAGCGCATCGTACCCATGGGCATCTCACAGGTGCCGGAAGGCCGCCAAATCTTTTCGCGGCTCACCGTGCGTGAGAATCTCGAGATGGGCGCCTATACTCGCAAAGACAAGGGCGAGATCGCTCGCACGATGGAGCGAGTCTTTACCAGCTTTCCGCGACTGAAGGAGCGCTTGAACCAGCTTGGCGGCACCCTGTCGGGCGGTGAACAACAGATGCTGGCCATGGGCCGCGGCATGATGTCGAGGCCATCGCTGCTCTTGCTCGACGAGCCATCGATGGGATTAGCGCCCATCCTCGTCGAAGAGATCTTTGAGATTATCAAAGAGATTAATCAACAGGGGACGACAATACTCCTGGTGGAGCAGAACGCCGCCATGGCGCTTTCGGTGGCCAACCGTGGGTACGTCCTCGAGACGGGTCGCATCGTGTTGGAGGGCAGCGCACAGGAGGTGCTAGAAAATCCTCAAGTGCGAACGGCCTATCTGGGCGAATAAGGCCTATCTGGCGACGGTATACATCGACAACGCTGCGAGGCCATTTCCGCTTTCACCATGCACCTCCCGAAGGCATGAGGAGACGCCTTCGGGAGGCGTTTTGCGGCGGCAAAAAGCCTCGAACAATGTGGCGCTAGGGGTTGTACTATCCTCCGTTTCTCTGTATAATCGGACCGCGTCTGCTATGCGTCCAAAGATGGGGGGATTTGCTGTGGCGGCGAAATCGGACAGTTTAACTCTTGATTGAAGCATCGGCTCATGGTATAATGATGTGGTGAATCTGGATCATTTGCTCGGAGTGTGTGGATTGCGATGAAACTCACCGTAGAGTTCATGGGCCTCGCGCGCAGACTGGCCCAGACCAAATCCAGCCTGGTTCACGTCAGTGACCAGGCTACGTTTCGTGATGTTCTTGGCAAACTGGCAGAGCAGTTTCCCGACCTCGTCGGCCCCGTTATCGTTCCCGCGACCCATGATCTCGAGTCCGCCTACATGCTCAACGCCGGCGGCAGACGCGCGGTTCAGAACCTGGATGAACCCGCCGAAGAGGATCAGCACCTATATCTCATGTTTCTGGAGGCAGGAGGTTAGATGATGTACTCTTATACGGGCAAGATCCTGCACGTGGACCTCTCCACCCGCAAAAGCTGGGTGCAAGAGGTGGATGCCGATTTCTTGAAAAAGTATATCGGCGGTGTCGGGCTGGCCACGAGGTTGGCCTATGACAACGTCCCCCCAGGGGCCGACCCACTAGGACCGGAAAACGCCCTATGCTTTGCCTGCAGCGTCTTTGCCGGCACGACGATGCCGGTGGGGACCAAGCACGGCGTGGCCTTTAAATCACCGCTGACCGGCACCATCGGCGACTGCCTTTCAGGCAGCCACTTCTCCGAAATGTTCCGTCGCGCAGGCTGGGATGGCATTGTCATCACCGGCAAGGCGTCGGACTGGACGGTCCTCTTTATCGACGACGACGACGTCCAATTCCTGGATGGCAACCGCTACGTCGGCATGGGCACCACCGAGACCCAGGAGGCGGTGCGCGGCCACTTTGGCGACGAAAACGTGCGCGTCAGCTCCATCGGCCCGGCTGGCGAGAACCTGGTGCGTTTTGCCCTCATCGACAATGACGGCCGTCAGGTAGGCCGCTGTGGGCCGGGCGCGGTCATGGGCTCCAAGAAGCTCAAGGCCATCGCTGTCCGTGGCTCGCAGCCTATTACCGTGGCCGATCCCGAGGAGCTCTTTAAAGAAACCCTGAAGCTGATCGAGACCAGCCAGGGGCCGGGCACCGCCAAGTATCGCACCCTGGGCACTCCCTCCAACGTGCTCAACATGAACGCCATGGGCGTACTGCCGACAAGAAACTTTCGCGAGACGGTGTTCGAGGGCGCCGAGACCATCAGCGGCGAGTACATCGAACAGCATCACAAGATCAAGTCGGTGGGCTGCTCCGGCTGCTCCATCGCCTGCGAGCAGTGGGCCGAGGTGAGGGAAGGCAAGTACAAGGGGTCCAGAATCGGCCTGGACTATGAGCCCCTCTTTGCTGTCGGCTCTAACTGCGGCATCGATAGCATGCCGGCCGTCATCCACATGGTGCAGATTGAGGATGAGCTGGGCATGGATGCCATGAGCTGCGGCGTGGTGGTCAGCTTTGCCATGGAGTGCTATGAGCAGGGCATCCTGACCAAGGAAGATTTCGGCGGGCTGGAGCCCAACTTTGGCAACGACGACGCCGCCGTCAAGCTGATCGAGATGATCGCCCACCGCGAGGGGATCGGCGACGTCTTGGCCGAGGGCGTCAGGCGCGCCGCGGAGCAGATCGGCAAGGGCAGCGAGCACTTTGCCATGCACATCAAGGGCCTGGAGCTGCCCGGTTATGACGTGCGTAGCTTGCAGACCTTTGCCATGGGTATGGCTGTCGGCACCCGTGGTGGCTGCCACAACCGCGCCCTCTCCTATGAGCTGGATGTCAAGGGCGTGGTCGATAGATTCTCCCTCGATCCGAGCCGCGGCAAGATGCACATGGAGAAGGAGAACTTTGCCTGCATCCTGGATTGTCTGGTGCTGTGCAAGTTCCTGCGCAACTGCTTTGACGATTTCTACCCCGATGTCGCGCGCATCTTTACGCTGACCACGGGCATCCCCATGACAGCCGAGGAGCTGGAAGAGGTGCCTGTTCGCGTGCACAACCTGAAAAAGGCCTTTAACATCCGTCAAGGTTGGACCAAAGAGGATGACTGGCTGCCCCCGCGGGTGCTCAAGGATCCCATTCCTTCCGGTCCCAGCAAGGGCGCGGTGATCAACCCGGATGACCTGCGCGTGACCATCGAGGCGTACTATGAGGCGCGTGGCTGGACGTCCGAAGGCTTGATCCCCAAGTCGCTATTGATCGAACTCGGCCTGGACGATATAGCCGAGGACATTGGTGTGGAAGAGGCCGTCGCAGATATCGCAGGTAGCGAGTGAGGGAATAAATCATGGCCAACATTGGATATGAGCACGTCATCTGTGATCCAGACAAGTGTATAGGGTGTAGATTGTGTGAATACGCTTGCTCGCTCACCAAGACGGGCGCCTTTGATCCGAGCATGTCGCGCATCCGCGTGGTGCGCATCGAGCCAGTCACCATGACGGCCATCACCTGTCGGCTGTGCGAGGATGCGCCGTGCATCATCGCCTGCCCCAGAGACGCCCTGACTCGCTCCCAAGAGGATGGTCACATCCTGGTGGACGAGGACCGCTGCGACGGTTGCGGCTGGTGCATTGAGGCCTGTGACTTTGGCGCCATCGTCCTCGATCCCAAGACCAAGGACGCCGCGATCTGCGATCTGTGCCAGGATCAGGAGAACGGCCCGAGGTGCGTCGAGGTTTGCCCCAAGGATGCGCTAGAACTCACGACGCCGGAAAAGCTGCGGCAGAAAACGCGCCGGGCGGTGGTGGCGCGCCTCTTTGAAGAATTGTTGGAACAATAATCGTGTCTATTGCAGAGGTAAAGGGCCGAGCCAATATGCCCCTGGGGCGCGGGTCTCCGACCCGCATCTCTCTATCCCTATTCGGCCTTTTACCTCCTTTCTTGCCTAGCCTAGGAGCTGCATGATGTCAGACAACGAGCAACTGCGCGTCGGAGTCTATATATGCAGTTGCGGCTCAAATATCGGCGGCGTCATCGATCCCGGTGAGGTGGCCGAGTGGGCCTCGCATCTGCCCGACGTGGTCCTGACCAAGGAAAACCTCTACATGTGTGGTGATCCTGGCCAGAACTTGATCCGCGACGATATTATCAGGCACAAGCTGAACCGCATCGTCGTGGCGGCTTGTAGCGTGCGCATGCACGAGCCGACCTTCCTCGCCTGTGTCGCCGATGCCGGCCTGAACCCCTTTCTCATGGAGATGGCCAACATCCGCGAGCAGGACACCTGGGTGCACAGCCACGAGCCCGAGGAGGCGCTGGAAAAGGCCAAGGAGCTGGTGGCGGCGGCGGTGGCCAAGGTCCGTCACGCCCAGCCGCTGCGGCCCATCACCGTGCCGGTGACCAAGCAGGC
>SKLG01000029.1 GCA_007123335.1 Anaerolineae bacterium
GGATGCCGCCGCCGATCTCGTAGATCATCTCGCGCAGGCTGATGCCCATCGGTACTTCCACCAGGCCGGTGTTGTTGATCCTGCCCACCATGGAAAAAACCGTGGTGCCCTTGCTGTCCTTCGTGCCGATGCCGGCGAACCAATCAGCGCCTCTGTCGATGATCAGCGGCACGTTGGCCCAGCTCTTGACGTTGTTGATGTTGGTGGGTCGACCCCACAGCCCACTCTGTGCCGGAAAGGGCGGGCGCGAGCGCGGATCTCCGGCTTTGCCCTCGATAGAAGCAATCAACGCCGTCTCTTCGCCACAAAGGAACGCCCCGGCGCCGATTCGTATTTCGATGTCAAAACAAAAGCCGGACCCCAGAATATTAGTGCCCAGCAAGCCATATTCGCGCAATTGCGCCAGGGCGATTTTCAGATGGGTGATCGCCAGCGGATACTCGGCCCGGATATAGACGAACCCGCGCGTTGCGCCGATGGCATAGGCGCCGATGATCATCCCCTCAAGCACGCGGTGGGGGTTGCCCTCCACGATGGAGCGGTCCATGTAAGCGCCGGGATCGCCCTCGTCGGCGTTGCAGATGACGTATTTGATGTCGCCGATGGCCGAACGACAGAATCCCCACTTGAGCCCGGTGGGAAAGCCCGCTCCCCCTCGTCCCCGCAGCCCAGACTTGGTGACCTCCTGGATCACCTCCTCCGGCGACATCTGGTATAGCGCCTTATCCAGCGCCTGATAGCCGCCATGGGCGATATAGTCGTCGATGCTGGTGGGGTCGAGCAGGCCGTTGAGGTTGAGCAGGTTGCGGGTCTGCTTGGCATAGAAAGGAACCTCGTGTTCGTACACGATTTTTTCACCGCTGACGGGGTCGGCGTAGAGCAGATGCTCAAGGATCTCGCCTCGAGCTACTGTCTTGTGGATGATATCGGGTACATCTTCCAATTGGACAGAGCGGTAAAAAATCCCCTGCGGCTGAATGACCATCACCGGCCCCTGCTCACAAAACCCATGGCAGCCGGTCATGAGCACATCCGCTTCGATGCCACTTCTATCGATTTCGGCTCGCAAAGCGTCGATCACTTTTTCGCTGCCATAGACACGACAGCCGGTGCCTCCGCAGAGGGTGATAGACGTCCGATCAGGATCACGGCTGGCGACGATAGCCCTTCGTCGCGCCTCCAGATCAGCGGGAGTGTTCAGCCGCTTGGCCGACGCATCTGTCATCGCTTACGCCTCCCCCTCATCGGCCTGCTCGATGCGCGCCAACAGTTCGTCGACCTTTTTAGCGTGCATTTGGCCCGAGTACTCGCCATCGACCACGACAATCGGGCCGAGGGCGCAGGCGCCCAGGCAGTGGACGGTATCCAGGGTATAGTTCCAGTCGGGCGTGGTCTCACCCGCCTTGATGCCCAGCTTTTCCTCAAGGTGGCTGAGCACCCGCTTGGCGCCGCGTACATGGCAGGCGGTGCCCACACAGACACATGCCTCGTGTCGCCCACGGCGCTCCAGGCTGAAGGCGTTATAAAAAGTGGCCACGCTATATATCTGGCTCAGGGGGAGTCCAAACGCCTCGCTGACCAGGATCATCGCTTCCCGGGGTAGATAACGATACTTGGTCTGGATCTCTTCCAATACGGATATGAGGGGGGCATCCGCTCCGTTTCGCCCGATTATCTCTATAATCTCTCTTGGGTCAACATCGATCATACTACCGTCCTCCGTAGGTGGATCAGCGACGAGTGCCAGGGGTCAGGTACACTCGGAGAATACCGTATTTCTTGGTAAATTGCCAGTTGCATAACGGCAGTGGGGGCTGCCGCGTGCCCATTCGCCTTGCCCATATCGACTGCTTGCTGATATGATGCCCTTGTTGGCATCGCTTCGCTCCAAAGCGCCAAGCATTAGGGAGGATGAACAAATGGAGATCAACCTGACGGGCAAGAATGCCCTCATCACCGGGGGTGCGGCGGGCATCGGGCGCGCCTGCGCCCAACAGATCGGCGCGTGCGGCGCTCGTGTGGCGGTCTGCGACATCAACCTGCCCGGTGCCCAGGAGACCGTGGCGTCTTTGCCTGGCGGGCTGGCCGTGCGTTGTGATTTGGCCGATCAAGAGGATGTGGCGCGCATGGCTCAGACAGTCTTGGCAGCCTACGGCGGTCTCGACATCCTGGTTAACAACGCCGGGATTATCTCATTCAAGCGCGGCGTGACGGGTATCACGATCGATGAGTGGGATGCGCTCATGGGCGTAAACCTGCGCGGACAGTTCCTCGTGTGTCGGGCGTTCGCCGAATCTCTGAAGGAGCGACGGGGAGGCAAGATCGTGAACTTTTCCTCCATGTCCGCACGCATTGGGGGAATCGAGGTCGGCATTCACTATGTGACAGCCAAGGCGGGGATCATCGGCATGACCCGCACGCTGGCCAAAGAGTTTGGGCCGTTCGGCGTGAATGTGAACGCGGTCGTGCCCGGCTTCACCGAGACCGAGCCGGTAAAGGCGCAGTTGGCTGGCCGAGAGGACACCGTCCATGCGCAGATCCCGCTGGGGCGACTGGCACAGCCGATGGATGTAGCCAACGTGGTTCTGTTCCTCGTTTCGCCACTTTCTGACTATATCACAGGACTGGCCATCGATATCAATGGTGGGATGTTTATGGGTTGAGCGCCCCAGCAAAGCGCCGAGGATCATCCGGAGCCATGAACTGACGATCCTGGCCCTCCCGTAAGAGATAGGGCGCATCCCAGACTCTTGTTTGCAGACCCATCACCTACCCGAAAGGAGCACCATGAGGAACCTGGTCATCAAGGACGTCGAGCGCACCTGGGTGTCCATACCCTTCAAGCCACGCCATGCCAAAAACCTCGTGCGTGGGCACTCTGGTTGGACGATATTCGAGATCCTAAGGCTACGCACCGATGCGGAGATTGTCGGCTATGGGGAGACGATGATCCACTACACCTGGGGGAAGGTGACGCAGGAGCAGATCGATCGCGTCATCGGACGCTCGCCGTTCGAGTTTCTCTGGGACGATTCGCTAGGCGCCGGTCTGCAGATGGCGATATGGGATTTGGCGGGCAAGGCCGCTGGCGTTCCATGCTATCGCCTCTTTGGCCCTAAAGTGCGTGATTGGTGTCCCGTGTCGTGGTGGGTCAACGACATGCCCACCGAAGATTGGGTGGAGGAGATTCAAGAAGCTCTGAGCCTTGGCTACATGAGCGCCAAGCTCAAAGCCCGCCCGTGGCGCGATTTCGCAGAGGCCATGCACACCCTGAAGGACATTGTGCCATCGGATTTCCGGTTCGATGCCGATTTCAACGCCTTCCTGGTCAACGCAGGGTATGCGGTGCCCTATCTGACCGATCTGGCCAACGATGTGTCGTCTATCGCCATCTTTGAGACGCCCATTCCGCAATGGGATGTTGAGGGGAATCTGTTGATCCGCAACAAGGTCTCCAGACCGATTGCCATGCATTATGGAAGCCCCCCGATTCAGACCGCCGTCCGCGAGGGGGTGTGTGATGGATTCGTGATCAGCGGCGGCGTGAGCAGGATCAAGGAGCAGGCCGTCCTCGCGGCGCAGATGAACAAACCTTTCTGGCTACAGATGGTGGGCACCGGACTCACCGTGAGCCTCATGCTACACTTGGCCACAGCGTTGACTCATGCCACGTGGCCCGCGATCACCTGCCACGAGATCTTGATCGACGATCTTCTCCAAGACCGGTTAGAGGTCCATAACGGATTTGCTCACGTCCCCGAGTCGCCTGGCCTGGGCGTCGACATCGATGAAGAGGCGATGGCTCGCTATCAGGTTGAGGTCGGATTCGCCCCTTCACCGCCTCGGAATCTCTACCAAGTGCGCTGGCCGAACGGCGACAAGCTCCTCTTTCCTCCGGGCACTGCGGGCACGCCCTCTGATGGCGAGGGAGGTCTCCGGGACGAGTTTGCCAAGGGCAAGTGGCCCGTCTTCCATCGAGGCGTCTGTCTGGAGATCATCCCCGACGACGGCAGTGCGGAATGGCAGAATCTCTACGACCGAGCAAGGCAGGAGGCCCCCATCAGGCTCTAGTTTGCGGCGATGCATAGGGCCATCTGCGTCACGATGCGCGCGATTTCCGCCCGGCGCGCTGGCCCTCTGCTTAACGCCGTCGTGCGTCGAGCGCTGAGTGACCGGGGAGTCGCTCAAGCGCTCCGCCGATAGGTGGCCGAAAAAGAGTACGATCTGGCTGGGCTGTGTTATGCCATAACTGGCGCAGCCCGTGCTTGATGTCCCAAGGCGCCTGTAGGCTCTAACCATGGCCTCAACGTCGAAGCGGGAGTTGGGCCAAGCGCCAAAGCTTTGGGGCTTGGCAGCGCCAAGCCCCTACAACCGGAAAGGATCAGCGCAACTGATCCAACGCCTCGCGCAATACCCCTTGTAGCAGATCCGCCTTGTAGCCGTTATGCTCCAGAGGACGGATGTCCTCGACCACCGCCTCGACGGCGCGGTCGATGACCGCGGTGGAGAGCGGCGCCGGGGATGACGCCTGCCCCATCAGCACCTCCTCCACCTGCGATGCGCGCCAGGGGATGGTGGCTACGCCACCCAGCGCGACGCGGCAGCTACGAATGGTATCGCCCTCCATCACAGCCTGGATGGCCACCGCCGCCAGGGCGAAATCCCACGCCGCCCGCTCGGCCACCTTGACATAGACGCCTCGCGTGCCCGCCTGCGGCGCGGGTACCCGTATCTCGGTGATCAGCTCATCTATCGCCAGGTGGGTCACGGTGCGCGTCTCGCGGTCAGGCGGATGATAGAACTCGGCCAGCGACATGGTGCGTTCCCCGGCGGGTCCGACGATGCGCAGCGAGGCATCCATGGCCAGCAACGCCACCGCCGGATCGGAGGGGTGCACGGCGTAACAGGGTCCACCGCCCAGGATGACATGGCGCTTGTTCTCGCCTCGGTAGGCGTAACACAGCCGCCCGCCCTTGCGCCAGCAGGGGATGAGCTCATTGCGATAGTACCAGCAGCGCGGCTCTTGCAGCAGGTTGCCGCCGAGGGTGGCCATGTGGCGAAGCTGCGGCGACGCGGTCCGCAGGATTGCCTGGTGGAGCACGGCCATAGAAGAGCGGGTCAGAGACCCGCGCCCCAGCTCTTGTCGGCCCTGCACCGCCGGATGCGCCGCTAGTTGCGAGAGCGTCACCATGGCGCCGATACGCAGGCCTTTGGTTGTTTCGGCGTCGGGTACGACGCCAATCTCATGCAGCTCGGGGATCGTCTTGAGATTGACCAGCGATTCGGGCGCCGTCAGGTCGGCCTTCATCATGGCCAACAGGTCGGTGCCGCCGGCCAAAGGCCTACAGCTCGCGCTCAACGCCTCGACCGCTTCGGCGACGGTGACCGCGTTGCCGTGGGCAAAAGGTTTTATCGCCATGGCTATTGCTCCTCTCTTTCAGCGCGCAGGGCATTGAGGACGCGATCCGGCGTGATGGGCAGCGCGGTAATGCGCACGCCGATGGCATCGGCCACGGCGTTGGCCACCGCTGCCGCCAGCGGGATGATCGGCGGTTCGCCCAGCCCCTTGCTGCCCACGCTATTGGCCTGAATATCGGCGACGTCCACAAAGGCCACGTCGACGACCGGCGCATCGGCGATGGTCACCAGCCGATAGTCTTCGAGGTTGGCGGTGAGCTGCAGGCCGGTGCGCGCATTAAAGACGCGCTCCTCCATCAAGACGTATCCCAGCGCCATATTCACCCCGCCGATGACCTGGCTCGTCGCCGTGAGCGGGTTCACCACACGACCGATGTCGTGCACCGCTACCACCTTGTTCACCCGCACCTGGCCGGTGCGCGTGTTGACCTCCACCTCGGCAAAATGCGCGCCAAAGGTGTTGATGGCCGCGTCGTCAGGGTTGGGGCCGCGGGCGCCAGTGCCGACGAACATATAGTTGCCCACCTTGGCCGCCACCTGGACAAAGGAAATGCGCTTTGTCGGATCAGGGCGGTAGACGATCTCGCCCTGTTCGGTATAGAACTGGTCGGGAGCCTCATCCGGCATGTCGAGCATATAAGCGGCGATGCCAAAGAGCTGCCTCAAGGCGTCATGCACGGCGTTGCGCACCGCCGGCGTGGTAGAGGCCAGCGTCACGCTGCCCCCGCTGCCAGGGCCATAAGGCGTGCCCTGGGTGTCGCCGATGACCACGCGCACGCGATCCAACGGCAGCCCCAGCTCCTCCGCTGCCACCTGGGCCAGCACCGTTTTAGTGCCCGTGCCCAGATCCTGCACGCCCAGCAGCACCTCGGCGGTACCGTCGGACTCTAGCTTGACGATGGCCTTGGCCGGAGGGCCGCCGCCGCCGCCCCAGATCTGGGTGGCCATGCCCCAACCTCGCTTCCAGACGCCGCTCGTCGCCCGTCGCTCCTCGCGAGAGCGCCAGCCCATGCGCTCGGCGCCGATCTCGTACGCCTCGCGCAGTCGCTTGTCGGTATAGGGCGTATCGCGCGAGGGGCTCTGCTCGGTATAGTTCTTGAGCCGCAGATCTAGCGGATCCATGTCCAGCTCTTCCGCCAGGGCATCCATGGCGCCCTCCAGAGCAAAGGTGCCCTCGACATAACCCGGCGCGCGAAAGGCGCGGTGGGCGTCGGTGTTGGCGCGCACAGTCCAGGTGGCGGTGCGGGCGTTGGGGGAGGCATAGAGATCCTTTGCCGGACCGCCCACGATGGGGCCACTCTCGCCATACGCGCCGGTGCCGATCCAGGCCTCGTGCTCAATCAGGGTCAGCGTGCCATCTCGCTTGGCGCCCAGACGTACACGCTGCCGACTGCTTGGCCGATACCCGCCGACGAGATGCTCCTCTCTTCGATCGAGCAGGGCGCTCACCGGATGCTGCGTCGCCTTGGAGGCGAGGGCGGCCAGCACGGTATAGTTCTCCGCGGCGAACTTGCTGCCGAACCCGCCGCCCACATACTCGCAGATGACGCGGATCTCGTCCATGGGCATGTCCAACGCATCGGCCAGGCTGCCCTTGCAGCGGTTGATGCCCTGGGTCGAGTGCCAGACGGTGAGGTGATCGCCCTCCCAGCGGGCCACGCTGCCGTGGGTCTCCAGGCAGCAGTGGGCAGCTCGCGGCGTGGTAAAGGTGAGATCCACCACCACGTCGGCGTCCTGCAAGCCTTGCTCGACGCTGCCGCGCTCGTAGGTATCGCCCTCGGGATCGACCAGGTTGCTCTCGTCGTCCAGGAGCGTCGGCGGAGCATCCTCGGCCATGGCGTCGTCCAGATCGTGGGCGAAGGCTAGCTCCTCATATTCCACCTCGATGGCCGCCAGCGCGTCCTCGGCGATGCGCTCGTTCTCGGCCACCAGGAAAGCGACCTCGGCGCCCTCGTAGGGCAGCTCCTCGGTGAAAAGAGGACGTCCCTCAAAGCGCTCGACGGGCGGCGGCTGGTCTCGATGCCACACCAACCACACGCCGGGCATAGCCTCGGCGCGGCGGCTATCGATGCGGACCAGCCGCGCATGGGGATGCGGAGAGCGCAAGAAGCGGCCCACCAGCAGGTCGGGCCAGCGAGCATCGTGGGTGTAACGCGCCCTCCCGGTGACGCGAGGCACGCCGTCGACCCGTGGCGTCGGCCTGCCCACCACCGTCAACTCGGCATCCGCGCCCCAGGGCTCGATATATTCCTCCTCGACGATGACTTCGCGCTCCTCCACCCGCCCTTCGTATTCGACTTTGGTCTTTTTAATCGTCGGCATCGCCCTATTCCTCCCTCTCCCCAGCCGCCAGCACCGCGCTCAGGATGTTGGGATAGGCACCGCAGCGGCACAGGTTGCCC
>SKLG01000527.1 GCA_007123335.1 Anaerolineae bacterium
ATGGCCACCCGCTGCTTCTGCCCGCCCGAAAGCTGGGTGGGCGAGCGCTGACGATGCGCCGCCATGCCGACGACATCCAGCGCCCACGCGACCCGCTCGACCAGCTCGCGGTGGTCCAGGCCCAGGTTGCCCGGCCCAAAGGCGACCTCTTCTTCCACCGTGGCGCTGATGAGCTGCGTGTCGGGGTCCTGGGTCACCAGCCCCACGTGGGTCGCCATCTGCGCCACCGGCGTGCGCCGCGCCTCGTGGCCGAGCACCTCCACGCGCCCGCGGATCACGCCGCCGGTGGCCTGGGGCACCAGGCCGTTGAGCGCCATGCACAGCGTCGATTTGCCGGCGCCGGTGGGGCCCATCACGGCCAGGAACTCGCCCTGCTCGACGCAGAGATCCACGCCGCGCAACACGGAGGGTGGAGCCTCGTTGGGCGGCAAGGGGTGTTGGGCCCAAGATGGGTAGCTATAATGCAGATCCTGGACCTCAATGACAGCCAAGGTCGACCTCTCAGCCCTCCCGCCACTGGCCGCCGCGCCCGAGACGGACGATGGGCGGGTAGGCCCTGCGCACGGCGTAAAAGAGGGGGATGCCCACCAGGGCGCCGCCGACGTTCTGCAGGATGTTCGCCGAGATCTCGGCCAGCGCCGGCCCCCAGCCGGTGATCACCAGCCCCGCGCCGACGAAATAGAGGCCGACCATGATCACGCTGCCCGCCAGCCAGGCCACGATCAGGCCGGGCAACTCTTTGTCATGCCCCAGCCAACCGGCGACGAGCCCCTGCAAGCCGTGGGCCAACAACGATAGGATCGCCCACTGCGGATAGCCGCCCACCAGGTCGGCGATGGCTGTGCCCAGGCCGCCGGCGATAAAGCCGATCACCGGCCCAAAGGAAAAGGCGGTGAAATAGATGGCCACATCCGAAAAGTTGAAATAGCCCTGCGTGGCTGGAATGGGCACGCGCACCAAGAGCGTAAACACTGCCGTCACCGCGATCATGACGGCGGCAAGCGCAATAGCAAGCGCGTTTGAGCGGGGCATACAGACCTCCTTAGTTGGATGATAAGGCGACGCCAGGTATCTTGTAACTTGCCCCACCCGGCGTCACGATGATGATTGTGATATTATAACCATTTGCATTAGCCTTCGTTACGCTTTGCTTCTTCCCATAAAGCATCCATCTGCTCCAGCGACATCTCCTCCAGCGCCACGCCGGCCTCGGCTGCCTGTCGCTCCAGATCGGCAAAGCGGCGCATAAAGCGCGCATTGGCCTCCCTCAGGGCGCTCTCGGCGTCGATGTCGTGCCAGCGCGCCAGGTTCACCAGGCTAAAGAGCAGATCGCCAAACTCGGCGACCCGCTCCTCGGGCGCCTCGGCCTCGGCCAGCTCCGCCAGCTCCTCGCGCACCTTGTCGGCCACCGGCTCGGGGCCGGGCCAGTCAAAGCCCACCCGCGCCACCCGTCGCTGCACCTCTAGCGCCTGGGCCAGCGCCGGCAACGCCTTGTTGATCCCCGCCAGCATCGAGCGAAAGGCCTCCTCGCCCCGCTCGGCACGCTTGATCTGCTCCCAAGAGCGCAGCACCTCGTCGGGCGTGTCGGCCTGGGCCGCGCCGAACACGTGAGGATGGCGCCGGACCAGCTTCTCGATGGCCACCTGCACCGAGTCGATGAGCTTGAAATCGCCCCCCTCGTTGGCGATCTGGGCGTGTAACAGAATCTGCAACAAGAGATCGCCCAGCTCTTCCTGCAACAGGGCGGGATCGTCGGCGTCCAGAGCGGCTAACACCTCGTAGGACTCTTCGATGAGATGGGTGCGCAGCGTCTGGTGGGTCTGCTCGCGATCCCAGGGGCACCCGCCCGGCGCGCGCAGCCTGGCGACCACATCCTGATAGCTGGCCAACGAGCCTGCGCGATTCAGCGGCGGGATATACACCGTCGTCAGGTGGTCCAGGTCATCGCGGCGATCGAGGGCGTAGAGCGGCAGGTCGTCCACCTGGACATTCGCCGTGCCCGCCCCGCGCACCAGCCGCAGCGGGTGGTCGTCGTGGTAGAGGCTCATCATCGTCATCTTGACCTCGCTGGCCAGGGCGCGGTTATAGAGCTGCACCACCAACGCGGCCACGTCGGGGTCGAGGTTGGGATGGTGTTGCTGGGCCAGGATCGTGGCGTCGCAGATTTGCAGGCCGTCAAAGGGGTCCACGCCCAACGCCGCCACGGTGGGTTCGAGGAAGCTGATGCCGGCCACGATGCGCACCGGCAGGTCCCTCTCCTTCGCCAGGTTGAGGATGCGCCGGGTGGCCGTCTCGCCCACCAGCGGATGCCCCGGCACGGCCAGGATCACGCCTTGGGGCCGGGCGCCCAGCTCGACGACACGCTGAGCGATGGCGGCATAGACCTCCTCAAAGGTCGCGTGGGCCTCGTACAGCGCGTCAAAGGAGTGAATCTGCGCCCGATCCGGAAGGCCTACGACGGTCGGATGATGCACCGTGCGCAAATAGATCTCATCCGCCTCTTGTAGTACTTGCCAGGCCTCGCGGGTGATGAGGTTCGGGTCACCCGGGCCCAGCCCAACGATGGTAATAGATGGGGACATGACGCTCCATAGCTCGTTACGTGTAAAGACTCATTATAAGTCACGCCGTGGGTGTGGCCAAACAGGGCCCAGGATTTGCGACGCGGGCGCCTTGCGCGCCGCCTTGCGGCCCATCTCGCTTTTCGCTACAATCGAGCCACTGTGTTTTCGCGTCATCGTCAGGGAGCATGCCCGATGAGAATCATCGATCCGCACGTCCACATCTGGAAGAGCGATCCCGCCTTTCCCTTTGCGCCCGAGGTTACCCATCCGCCGGCGGAGGATGCCACCGCCGAGATGCTGCTGGAACTCATGGCCCAGCACGGCGTGGAAAAAACGGTCCTCGTCCAGGTCATCCATTACCGCTGGGACAACCGCTACACCGCCCACGTGCTCAAGCAATATCCCGACAAGTTCATGGGCGTCTGCCGGGTGAACCCCGAGGACCCCGCTGCCCCCGATCACCTCAGCCGCCTGGTGGAGGTGGATGGCTTTCACGGCGTGCGCCTCAGCCCGGGCGTCGGCCCGGAGGGCGACTGGTTCACCGGCCCGCTCATGGACCCCATCTTTCGCCGGGCCAGCGACCTCGGCGTGCCGATGCTGATCCTCACCCGCCCGTCGCGCCTGCCCGATCTGGCCGCGCTGTTGGAGCGCCACCCCGATCTCGACGTGTGCATCGACCACATGGCCGACTGCCATCCCGACGACGAGGCGGCGGTGCAACAGCTCCTCGATCTGGCCCGCTTCCCGCGGGTGTATGTCAAGATCAGCCACACCTGGGCCATCTCGGATCAAGAGTACCCCTGGCGCGACACCTGGGGGCTGGTGGAACGGGTCTACAAGGCTTTTGGCGGGCCGCGCATCATGTGGGGCACCGACTGGCCGGTGTGCCTGAAGAACGCCACCTACGGCCAGACGCTGTCGGTGGTGCGCGACGAGATGGACATCTTTGCGCCCGAGGACATGGAGTGGATTCTGGGCAAGACCCCCCTGCGCCTGTGGCCCTTTGAGTAGGCGAGGAGAGCGCACACCATGACCACAAAGATCGCCACCGTCGAGGCGCTGCGCATCGCCGGCGTGCGCGATTACGCCGAGTGGGTGGGGCTGCGCCCGCCGCAGATGCCCCCGCGCCCCGGCCAGGCCGCCCGCGCCCTCGACGCCAACTCGGGCCGCCACGTCTGCGCCTACCCGGCCCAACCCGATACCCTGCTGGTCAAAATCACCGCCGACGA
Source organism: Anaerolineae bacterium (assembly GCA_007123335.1). Classification (GTDB taxonomy): domain Bacteria; phylum Chloroflexota; class Anaerolineae; order UBA1429; family UBA1429; genus SKLG01. The sequence continues at coordinate 3,794 of SKLG01000527.1, forward strand.
CGGCACCGTGGGCTGGGGCGAGGCCCACTCGCCGCCGGTGCCCAGGGTCAGCCAGGCGCTGATCGAGGACCTGTTCGCCCCCCTGCTCGTGGGCCAGGACCCGCTGGCCGTCGAGGCGCTATGGGATATGCTCTACCACACCATGCGCCTGCGCGGCCACTCCACCGGGTTCATGATGGAGGCGCTGGCCGGCGTCGATCTGGCCCTCTGGGACCTCAAGGGCAAGCTGCTGGGCCAGCCGGTGTATCGGCTGCTGGGCGGCCCCTACGCCTCATACCGTCCGGCGAGCGCCGACGAGTCGCCTCGCGTGCCCTGCTATGCCTCGGGGGTGCCCGGCGCCATGCTGGAGGAGCGCCTGGACGCTGCCGAGCGGTTCATCGCCATGGGCTTTACGGCGATGAAGGTGTCCGTCGGGCGCGGTGATCTGGAGGAGGACCTGCGCCTCGTCGAGGCGTTGGCCGAGGCCATCGCCGGCAGGGCCGACCTGCTGGTCGACGCCCACGGCTGCTACGATGCCCGCACCGCCATCCCCGCCGCCCGGCGCATGGAGGCCGCCGGCGTGCGCTGGCTGGAGGACCCGCTGCCCCCCGAGGAGCTGGACGCCTACGCCGCCCTCTGCGCCGCCGTGGACCTGCCCATCGCCAGCGGCGAGACCGAGTGCAACCGCTGGCAGTTCCTGGAGAAGCTGCGTCGCGGCGCCTCCGATATCATCCTGCCCGACATCTGCCGCGCCGGGGGGATCAGCGAGGGGCGACGCATCGCCGACGTGGCCGATCTGTTCGGCGTGCCCTGGTGCGCCCATGTGAGCATCAGCACCTGGCCCCACCGGCTGGCGGCGCTGCACCTGGCCGTGGCCACGCCCAATTTCCTGCTCTGCGAGCTGCCCAATCCCTTGCGGGAGAATCCGCTGGCCTTCCCCCTCGTTGAGGGAGAGCCCGCCTATGCCGACGGCCATCTGACGCTGGCGCCCGGCCCCGGTCTGGGCATGGTGGTGGATGAGGAGGCCCTGGCCGAGTATGTCGTCGCGACATAAAGGAGTCCGACCATGACCATGACATCGCGCCAACGGGTGCAGACCGCGCTGAACCGTCAGGAGCCCGACCGCGTGCCCTATTGCGAGCTGGGCGTCGATCGCAACCTGGCCCAGCGGATCATGGGCTGGGGTCAGCCGCAGAGCCAGGCCGCCAACCTGGAGGCCAACGCCTACACCATCGACGAGGCCAAGGCGCTGGCCGCCCACTTAAAGATGGATAACATCTCTTACGTGCTCCGGGCGCCGGTGTACGCGCAAAAGGTTCCCGGGCAGGATGGCCGGCTCTTTTACGGCGAGGGGATGATCCACACCCGCGCCGACGTGGCCATGATGGACCTGCCCGACCCCTACGACGACGCCCTTTACGCCGAGGCCGAGCGCTTTGTCCGCGAAAAGGGCGATTACGCCGCCTTTTTCGTCACCCGCATCGGCATCTTTCCCACCATGCTCAGCATGGGCACCGAGACTTTTAGCGTCGCTCTCTATGAGGATCGCGCCTTTGTCGAAGAGGTCCTGGACAACTATTGCGACTGGATGGCCGTCGTCGCCGAGCGGATGTGCCAGCTCGACTTTGACCTGTTCATCTCTACGGATGACATGGCCTTTAACACGGCGCCCTTTTTCTCGCCCAGGGTCTTTCGTGAGCTGGTGGTGCCGCGCTATGAAAAGGTTGCCCCCAAGATCACCATCCCCTGGGCCATCCACAGCGATGGCAACATTGTGCCCTTTCTGGACGATCTGATCTCCGTCGGCGTCCGCGGTCTGCATCCGCTGGAAAAGAACGCCGTGGACCCCGTGGCGCTCAAGCGGGAATATGGCGACCGCCTGTGCCTGATGGGCAACGTGGACCTGAACCTGCTCGGCGCCGGCACCCCGCAGGAGGTGGACGCCGAGGTCAAGGGGCTGATCCGCGACCTGGGGCCGGGCGGCGGCTACATCGTCACCAGTGGCAACAGCCTGGCCGCCTACTGTCTGCCCGAGAACGTGCTCGCCCTGTCCAATGCCGTACAAACGTATGGGCATTATCCGATCGCGCTGTGACATTTGGTTTATCGACACATCCATTCGAGGAGGTTGGGGCATGGAACCCGAGTTGATCGCCGATTACGCGTGCCAGACCGGCGAAGGCCCGTTGTGGCACCCGGAGGAGCGGGCCGTCTACTGGCTCGATATTCCGCGCGGCAAGATGTTCCGCTACGATGTGGATAGCGGCAAGCACGAACAGGTCTATGAAGGGGAGATGATCGGCGGCACGACCTTGCAGGCCGACGGCAAGCTATTGCTCTTTATGGCCCGTGGCGCCGTCAAGACCTGGCAGCAGGGCCAGATGGAGACGATCATCGAAGAGATCCCCGACGAGGTGGAGACTCGTTTCAACGACGTCATCGCCGACCCGGCCGGGCGCGTCTTTTGCGGCACCATGCCCACCAAGGACCGCCTCGGGCGGCTGTATCGCCTCGATCCCGGCAACGGCGCGGCTTGCGATTATCGCATCGTGCTGGAGGAGATCGGCTGCTCCAACGGCATGGGCTTTACGCCGGATAGAAGCCAGATGTACTATACCGATTCGGGCGTGGGCCGCATCTATCTCTTTGACTATGACGAGGCCAGCGGCGAGATCAGCAATCAGCGCGTCTTGGTCCAGACCGGCGAGGGCGAGGGCATCCCCGACGGGATGACCGTTGACGCCGAGGGCTATATCTGGTCGGCGCGCTGGGACGGCGGCTGCCTGGTGCGCTATGCCCCCGACGGCACCGAGGAGCGGCGCATCGTCTTTCCGGCGAAAAAGGTATCGTGCGTTGTCTTTGGCGGCGACGACTATACCGACATGTACGTCACCACCGCCGGCGGCCAGAACAAGGCCGAGGAGGGCTCGGGCGCCGGCGCGCTCTTTCGCCTGAACCTGGGCATCAAGGGCGTTCCCGAGTTTCGCTCGCGCATCGGTCTCTAGCGCCACGATTATTCGCCAGGGGCAGCCTGTGCGCTGCCCCTTTTATACCTTGAAGGAGGGCGAGATGCCCGACAAGTTGACGATTCCTGATTTGATGGAAAAGATGGCCAACGGCGAGCCCATATCGATGATCACCTGCTACGACTATCCCACGGCGCGGATCATCGATCGCGCCGGCGTGGACCTGGTGCTGGTGGGCGATTCGGTGGCCATGACGGTGCTGGGCCACAAGACCACCCTGCCCGCCACCATGGACATGATGATCATCTTTGCCGAGGCGGTGGCCCGTGGCTGCGAGCGCGCCTTTGTCATCGGCGATATGCCCTACATGTCCTACCAGGTCTCGGTGAGCGAGGCGATCCGCAACGCCGGCCGCTACATGGCCGAGGCCGCCGTCGATTGCGTCAAGCTCGAGGGCGGCCGGGCGATGTGCGACGCCGTGCGCGGCATTGTGCACGCCGGCATCCCGGTGATGGGTCACCTGGGGCTGACGCCGCAGAGCGCCTCGGCCATCGGCGGCTACAAGGTGCAGGGGCGCTCCGGCCAGGCGGCGATCAACATCCTGGAGGACGCCCTGGCCCTGCAGGACGCCGGCGCCTATTCCGTCCTGCTAGAGCTGGTGCCGGCGCGGATCACCGAGGTGATCACCGAAAAGCTCGAGATCCCTACCATCAGCATCGGCGCGGGCGCTGGCGCGTCGGGGTTCTGCCAGATCTTTCACGACGCCGTGGGCATGTTCGAGGCCTTTACCCCACGCCATGCCAAACAGTACGCCTCTATCGGCGCCCAGATCCGCGAGGCGATGGACCAGTTCGTGGCTGACATCAAGGATCGCACCTACCCCGGCCCCGAGCACAGCTTTAAGGTGGCCTCTGACGCCCTGAACGAGTTCCTCGAATACGCGGAAAAGCGCTGATCGGTTGTATCCGCCCCCTCCCGAAGGTCCCCAGCGAAGCTTGACTGTAAGCAGAAAGTCCGGCGGGGACCTTCGGGAG
>SKLG01000373.1 GCA_007123335.1 Anaerolineae bacterium
CGGCTGCAAGAGCTGGTCACCACCGCCTATGACGCGCTGGTCTGCAACGTCCGCGACCTGACGGTAGCGAGCACGTTCGAGATTCGCACCGAGCAAGACCTCGACCGCGAGGCATTGGAGCGCCTGGTGCTGCGCGAGTTAGTAGACCAGGAGGCGCAGCGCCGGCCCCACCGCGAGACGTGGACCGACGCCGTCCGCCGCATCAAGACGTTGGCCCTCTCGGGCAGCGCCCCCGCCGAGGTGATCGCCGAGCTGCGCGCCTTGCGCGAGCATCTGGCCGACGAGAACGAGGAGGAGGGCGCCCCATGCTGATCGAAAAGATCGCCCTCACCAATTTCAAGAGCTATGGCCAGGCCACCGTGCACCTGCGGCCGGGCACCACCGCCATCATCGGCGAGAACGGCGCGGGCAAGAGCACGCTGCTCGAGGCCATCGGCTTTGTGTTGTTCGACCATCGCCCCGATGGCTTTACCCTCTCTAGCCTGCTGCGCGAGGGCGCCGCTTCGGGCAGCGCCGTCGTGCGCTTTCGCTGCGGGGCCGACTCGCGCTGTTACGAGGTCGAGCGCGCCTTTACCGCCACGACCACCACGCGCTATCGGGTGTACGCCAGCAATGACGACGGCGATGGAGTCGGCGCCGTGCTGGCCGAGGGCAATGAGGACGTCACCGCCTGGCTGCACCGCCACTTGGACGTGGACGAAGAGATGGTTCTGCGCGATCTGTTCGCCAACACCATCGGCGTGCCCCAGGGCACGCTGACGGCGCCCTTTTTGCTGGCGGCGGGGGGGCGCAAGCAGGTCTTTGAGCCGCTGCTGCGCGTCCATGAATACCGCCGGGCGTCGGACGCGCTGCGCGAGACCTCCCGCGAGTTGGAGACGCGCAGCAACGCGCTGGCCCAAGAGATCGCCAACCTCGACGGGCAACTGGCCGGCCGCGACGCCCTGCTCGACGAGCGCGAGACACTGAGCGCGTCGTTGGAGCGCCTGGCCGAGGAGCTGGCCGCCAACGAGGTCGCCTGGCGGGCGGCAGCGGAGCAGTTGCGCGCCATCGATGACCTCGCCGGGCGCCTCCACGCGCTCCAGACCAAGCTCGCCGACGCGCGGAGCGCCGTCCAGGTGCAGGCCGCCACGGTGGCGAACGCGCATCGCGCGCTGCAAGAGGCCCAGGAGGCCCGCGACAGGGTTGAGAAGGCGCGGCCGGGGCATCTAGCCTATGAGCAGGCCCGTCGAGACCTCGACGCGCTAGAGGTTGAGCGGGCGACGAGGGATCGCCTGCGCGACCGCCTGTCCGGCGTGCATCAGCGCCAGGCCCAAGCAGAGGCGCGCATCGAGCATCTGGCCCAAGAGCTGGAGCGACTGCGCGTCGCCGTGGCGCGTCTGGCCGAGCTAGAGCCCAAGGCCGCCCGCCATGCCGCCTTGACGGCGGGCCGTCGGGCGCTGCAAGAAAAGGCAGCGCGGTTCGAGAGCGCCTCGCGCCAGGAAACGATGCTGGCCGAGCGCCTCGCCGCCGTCGGCGAAGCGCTGGAGAAGGCGTTGGCCGCGCGCGAAGAGGTGACCAGGCTGGAAGCGCAGCAATCCGAGGCGCAGGGACAGATCGAGGCGCTGCGTGGACGCGAGCATGCCCTGCATGTGGCCCAGGCGCGAGACGAGGGGGAGAAAGAGCGTCTGCAGAGCCAGTGCGAGGCGCTGCGGGCGTCCGAATCGTCCGAGACCGCAAAATGCCCCGTCTGCGAGTCAGAGCTGACGCCAGAGCACTGCGCCGAGCTGCTGACTCGGGCGGAGGAGGCGCTGGACGAGCTGGCTGAGCGCCGGCAGCAGCAGGCCGACGAGCTGGCCGCCCTCGCCGCCGAGCGGGGCGAGGCCGACGCCGAGCTGCGCCGGCTCGGTCGCGCGCTGCGCCAGGCCGACGCCGCCGCCGACGTGGCCCGACACGAGCAAGAGCGGGCGCGCATCGAGGAGGACCTCGCCGCCGTGCGCCAGGAATGCGAGTCGCTACGCGCCGCGCCGGAGAAGCTAGAGGCCTGCGATACGGAGCTGGCCAACCTGGCCGACGCCGTACACGAGCACCGCGCCCTCCAACAGCGGGTGCGAGAGGGCGCCGAGGCCGAGGCGCGCCTCGCCGACGCGCGCCAGGAGCTGGCCACTCTCGTTGAGGAGGAGGAGCAGGTGATCGCCGACCTCGCGCCTCTGGACGACCTCGACGAGCGCATCGACGCCACCCGCGCCAACGTAAACGGCCATCAGGCGGCCCACGAGGTCTATTTGCGCTACGAGACCGCCGCCCAGGCGCTGCCCCAGCGCGAGCAGGCTCTGGCAAGCGCCGAGGATCAGCAGCGCACGCTCGACGCTCTCGCCGCCGACCTGGATCGCCAGCACGGCCAGCTCGCCGCGACCTATGACGCCGCAGAGCACGAGCATCTGCGCGCCGAGGAGCGCCGGCTGAGCGAGGCGCTGAGTCGGGCGCGGACGCTCCACGAGAGCCAGAGCGCGCGCCTGGACACGGTGCGCCAACAACTGGAAGCGCTCCTGCTCCTGGAGACCCGCCGCGAGGCGCTCCAGGGAGACCTCACCGAGACCCAAGACGTGGCCCGCCTCCTCGGGGCGGTGCGCGACCTCTTGCGCCAGGCCGGTCCCTATGTGACCCGCCATCTGGTGCAGCGCATCTCGCAAGAGGCCGCCGCGATCTATGCCGACATCATGGAGGACCCCATCGGGCGGCTAGAGTGGTCGGAGGATTACGAGCTGTCGCTACAGGTCCAGGGGCACAAGCGCACCTTCCGCCAGTTCTCCGGCGGCGAGCAGATGATCGCCGCGCTGGCCCTGCGGCTGGCGCTGCTGCGCGTCTCGTCGGCCATCGACGTGGCCTTTTTCGACGAGCCCACCGCCCACCTCGACGCCATCCGCCGCGAGGGGCTGGCCGACAAGATCACCCAGGTGCGCGGGTTCGCCCAGATCGTGGTCATCAGCCACGACGACACCTTTGAGCAGGCGGCGCAGAGCTACCTGCGGGTGGTCAAGGGACAGGGCGTCAACGCCGGCAGCCGGGTGGAGGAACTCTGATGCTCAGCCCCGCCCACGTGGTGAGCGCCCTGGAGCGCAAACGCGACCGGCTGAGCGCCTTTGACCGGCTGAGCAGCGAGGAGCGCGCCCGCTACGGCGAGGCGCTGGAACGCCTGGCCGGCCTGGATTGCGACGCCGTGTGGCGGCAGTTGGGCCTCATCGACAGGCCCGGGGCGCGCACCACCGTCGAGCGCGTGGCGGGCGAGCCGGTGGTGCGCCGCTTTGCCCAGGAGTGGAACCACCACGGCGCCGCCCGCGACTGGGCGCTGGAGGTATTGCGCGAGCGCACGACGGTGGCCGTGGACGGCTCCGAGATCTCGCCCAGCCGCGATTACTCCATCCCGGTGGGCGCCGTGCAGGTGGCCCGCTTTGTGAACCCCCATTGCGCCGATGATCAGTATATCAAGGATATCGTCTTTGACATCCTGCCGCCCGACGAGCTGATGGACGAGGCCAACGTCGACGGCTTTCCCGACCAGCAGGTCAAGCTGCGCCGCTTTGCGCTGGAATGCCAGCTCCTGACCGAGGAGATGGAGCGCCTGGCCGGCCGCGAGCCCCTGCCGGTGTGCTTCTTTGACGGCTCACTGGTGATCAGTTTCGCCGCCAACCTGCCCGAGAGCCTGCGTCGTCGCTATCTGGCGGCCATCACCGGGCTGCTGCATACCTCCCAGGACACCGGTGTGCCGCTGGTGGGGTATATCGACACCTCCTATGCCCATGATCTGGTGACCATGCTCCATATCCTGTTTCATCCGCTGCCCTCGGAGCCGGGGATCGGCGACGCCGCTCTGCTGCGCGGCCCGGGGGCTCAAGGCAGCATGGGTTGGGGCGACCGCAGCGAGGCGCTGGTGTGCGCCCGCGACGACGAGCTGGCCACCAAGCTCTCGCCCGACGAGCGCTACTATGAGCGGGTGCATTTCGTATATCTCAAGACCACGGCGACCAACCCGCCGGCGCGGCTGGACCTGCCCGCCTGGGTCCTGGAGGCCGGGTTGTTGGAGGAGGTGCTCGACGTCGTCCGCGCCGAGTGCGTCGTCGGCGTCGGCTATCCCTATGCCGTCGAGACCGCCGACGCCACCGCCGTCATCACCGCCCGCGACCGCGAGCGCTTTTACGGCATCCTGCAAGAGTTTGTCGACCGGCTGGGCGTGGAGCTGCGCTATTCGCGCAAGGCGCTGAGCAAACGGGGCCGACGGTGACGACGAGCCCCACCTCCCGAAGGTCCAGCGAGAGCACTTCTCTATAAGGGGAGATGTCCGCTGGACCTTCGGGAGGTGGATGGAGCATAGACGGAGGCAAGCATGTATCTGGGCAAGATCGTCAGTTCCAGCTCGCATATCGAGGTGTTCTGCCAGATCTATAACCCAGGCGAGGCCGAGGAGACGCCGGCGCCCGACGATTACGGCTTTGGCACCTTTGTCGGCATCGAGCGGCGGGATGGCGGCCATCTGGTGGGCGTGATCTATAACACCACGCTGCTCAACCCCGAGTTTGGCACACTGGGGCCGAGGCTGTCGCCGCAGGAGGACCTGGCCATCTTTACGCCCGACTATTTGAACGAAAAGGCCACTCTCGTCGCCGTGTTCATCTTGGGCGAGATCGATGGCCAGGAACGCTGCGCCCAGGGGGTGCCGCAGGTGGCCGCCACCATCGACGCCCTCGTGCGCCGCCTGAGCGACGACGAGATCGTCGCCTTTCATCGCCCATCCGGCGGCTCGGCGGGCGCTCTGGGCCAGCTCGCCATCGCCTATCTGCCCACCCTGGCCACCATGAACAGCCCGCTGGCGCCCCACCTGGCGCTGGTGATCCTGGGGCGGCTGCGCCAACTCTTTCCCCAGGCGGCCCAGCACCTGGCCGTGCTGGAGAGCAACCTGGCCTGGAAGTCGCGGGTCGAGCCGGTGGGTTAGCCGCCCACACCTATAGGAACACGATGCATCGTCGTCCAGAAAGGAGCGCCATGCCCGAGCTGCCCATCGGCACGGTCAAGGGACCCGGCGAGACTCCCCACGAGTTCACCTTTGTGGCGCCCGATCCCGAACAACGGGTCAAATATGGCGAGTTTGTCTATTACGAGGCCGACGTGGATGGCGAGCTGCGGCGCATCCTGGCCCGGGTCACCCAGCGCTTTCCGCTGCGCCTCTACCCCGACGCCTTTATGGCCGATCCCACCATCCCGCCGCGAGCGGTGGCCGAGCTGCTGGGCTTTCAGGCGCCCGCCCTCTCCGGCGTTCAGGCCCCCGATCCGGCGCCGCTCTTTCAGATCACGGCCATGACCCTGGGCTACTATGACGCCAACCTGGGCTTTGTGAACCCACGGGTGCCGCCGCGCTCTGGCGCGCCCATCTACATCGCGCCCGACGGGCTGCTGCGCGAGGTATTGAGTCGCTCGGTGCCGGGGGAGGTGGGCGCCGTGCATATCGGCTCGCTGCTCAGCCGCGCCCCCGACGCCGTGCCCATCGTCCTCGACGCCAGGGGCTTTACCAGCACCCATCTGGCCATCATCGCCTCCACCGGCGCGGGCAAGAGCTATCTCGCCGGGGTGATGATCGAGGAGCTGATGAAGGCCAACAACCGCGCCGCCGTGCTCATCGTCGATCCCCACGCCGAATACGACACCCTGAGCAGCTTGCAGGCCCAGTCGCTCTTTGAGGAGAGCGGCTATGAGCCACGGGTGCGCATCTACCATCCCGACGAGATCAAGGTGCGGGTGTCGTCGCTGGACATCGCCGACCTGCGCTACCTGTTGCCCAACCTGTCAGAGCGCATGCACCACTATTTGGGCCGCGCCTATGGCTTTGTGCAGCGCAGATACAAGGAAAAGTGGACCAAAGAGCATCTATCGCTGGCCGTGCGCAGCGTGGGCGTCGGCAATAAAGAAGATGGCGACGACGGCGGCGCCGCCGGCAGCGGCGCTGTCACCGACCCTGACGCCGGCGAGGACCCCACCATCGGCGCGCTGATCTGGCGCATCGACTCGGTGTTGGGCTCCAGGATATTCGACAATTTCCAGAACCTGCCGCTGGAGGACCTGTTCCGCCCCGGGCAGTGCACGGTGTTGCAGCTCAACGAGATCCCCGAGCGGGAGCAGCAGATCATCGTGGCCACGCTGCTGCGCCGCCTCTATCAGGCGCGCCAGAACACGGAGCGCCATCGCGCGACGCAGGGCGAGGAGGATTACCTGCCCTATCCGGCGTTTGTGCTCATCGAGGAGGCGCACAACTTTGCCCCCGCCGCCGCCGACCTGGTGACGACGCAAATCCTGAAACAGATCCTCTCCGAGGGGCGCAAGTTCGGCGTCTCGGTGGGGCTGATCAGCCAGCGCCCCGGCAAGCTGGACAGCGACGTCCTCTCTCAGTGCATGACCCAGTGCATCATGCGCATCGTCAACCCGGTGGATCAGGCGCGAGTGGCCGAGAGCGTCGAGTCGGTGGGCCGCGATCTGCTCCACGAGCTGCCCGCTCTGAGCAAGGGCCAGGTGATCATCGCCGGCGCCTCGGTGAACACCCCGGTGATGGTGCGCGTCCGCCGCCGCGAGACACCCCACGGCGCCGAGGACCTCAACGCGCCGGAGCGTTGGCAGGCCTACTTTGGCGCGGAGCAGGCGCATCAACGGGCGCGCGACGACGCCCCACCGGCCACGCCGCAGCGCCGCAGCGGCAACCCGATGTACAAATCGTAGGTAAAGCGGATTTATCAGGGAGGTATGACCCATGCGCGTATCAGCCAAGGTGCCCATGCGCATCGACCTGGCCGGCGGCACCCTCGACGTCTATCCGCTCTACCTCTTTGAGGGCGGGGGGCTGACGGTCAATGCGGCCATCGATTGCATGGCCAGCGCCGTCGTCGAGTCGCTGGAGGATGGCCCGGCCAGCGACGCCCAACTCGTGCTCTGCTCCGAGGATTTGGGCTGCCAGGAGGAGGTGGCCAGCCTGGAGGAGATGGCCTTTGGCGGGCCGCTAGAGCTGGTCAAGCGGGCGCTGGCCTACTATCGGCCCGAGGGTCGCTGGCGGATCACCCTGCACAGCGAGGCGCCCGCAGGCTCGGGGCTGGGGGCGTCGTCGGCGCTGCTGATGGCCCTCTCCGCCTGCCTCAACGAGATCACCGCGCGCGGCCTCTCGGAGGCAGAGATCATCGACATCGGCGCCAACATCGAGGCGCAGGTCATCGGCATCCCCACCGGCAAGCAGGACTATTTTCCGCCCATCTATGGCGGCGTGTGCGCCATGTGGTTCGGGCTGGACGGCTGGACGTTCGAGTCGCTATCGGCCGAGAACGACATCATCGCGTGGCTGAACCAGCGCCTCATCGTGTCCTACACCGGCGTCCCTCACTCGTCGGCGGCGACCAACTGGGCGATGCTCAAGGCCTATATCGAGCGCGAGGGGAACACGGTGGAGCGGATGGGCGAGATCAAGGCCATCGCTCAGGCCATGCGCGAGTGCCTGCTCGACGTGGATATGGGCCGCTTTGCCCAACTGCTGGACGACGAATGGATGCTGCGGCGCGGGCTGGCCGAGGGGGTCACCAACCATCAGGTGGAGGCGATCATGGCCGCCGCCAGGGAGGCCGGGGCGCTGGCGAGCAAGATCTGCGGCGCCGGCGGGGGCGGCTGCATGATCACCGTCGCCGAGCCAGGGGTCGTCGCCACCGTCAAGGCGGCGCTGGCCAGGGCGGGCGCCATGGTCATGCCCGTGC
>SKLG01000204.1 GCA_007123335.1 Anaerolineae bacterium
AGCCACACCTCGTCGGCATTGGGGGCGGTGCTGGTGTCCCAGACATAGCTGCCAGTGTCCACAGACATGTACCCCAGCGGCCGCCAGCTTCTGCCGCGATCATAGCTATAGGATAGGCTGACGCTCAGCGGGTCGCCATCGGGGTCGGTGGTGCGCCAACGGATGGTGCGGGTGCCCGACCAGATGGTGCCCTCGCGGGGCTCGATGATAGAGACCGTGGGCGCGTTTCGCCCGGCGTTGCGGATATTCACCGGCGCGCTGACCACCACGCCGGGCTGTTGCTCTCCCGGCCATCTCAGGCGCAGCAGGTAGGTGCCATTGGGCACCTGGGAGGTGTCCCAGCGCACGCTGCCGCCCGCGACGCCCCGGGCTTCCGTGGCGGGCGCGATGACCGACCAGTTCTGCCCGCCATCGCCGCTCAGCTCCAGCGTGACGGGGCGGCTGGCCTGGATGGGCGAAACCGGGCCGGGAGGATCGCCATCCACATCAAGCATAGGCAGGCCGGGGAGAGCGACATCACCGCCAGCGCGCCAGCGCACCACCTGCTCGCCCGACCAGGTATCGCCGGCCACCGGGGCGAGGAACTCTACGTCGAGATCATCCGCCTCCGCCCGCCAGATGGGCGCCGAATCGGCATAGCTACGCTGCACGCCGTCGCTGGCATAGACGCGGAACCACGTTCGTGGCTGGGGCGTGATGGGCTGTTCCAGGATATAGATACCGGTATTGCTCAGGCGACGGGCCAGGGTCGCCCAGGTGCGCCCGCCATCTCGGGTCACCGCGATGTCGATGGCTAGCGGATCGCCATCCAGATGCTCGGCGACCCACCGCACCGTATTGACCCCATCCTGGTCGCCGAGCCAGCCGCTGGCGTTGGGCGACAGGACGCGCACATGAGGCGGAGTGGCGCGCCCATTGCGCAGGAACAGGGGCCCCGAGGTCACGGCCTGGGCCGAGCGCTCGCCATCGTCCACCTGGATCGCCAACAGGTAATGGCGCGCCGGGTCCACCGTGCGCGTGTCCCACAAATAGACGTCGGCCTGGGCATCGGTGACGGCGAGGTCCTGCCAGGTCTGGCCCAGGTCGGTGCTCAGGCGCAGGGTGGCCGTGATGGGCCCCTGATCGGCGGCCCTCGCCTGCCACGACACCTCGCGCACACCGCTCCACAGCTCGCCGCCCTGGGGCGACAGCAATGTCACCTGGGGTGGGCCGTTGTCTTGATTCGCCACGTGCACGGTCATGGGTGGGGTGATCCCGCGCAGCGCATCGTCCACCCGCGCCACCAGGCGGAGCTGATACTCGCCGTTGGGGTATTGCCGGGTATCCCAGAGGAACACCCCATCGTTGCGCGAAGGATCGCCGCCGATGGCGTCCTTTAGCGGGTCCCATGTGGCCGAGCCCGCCCTGCGTATCATGGGCGAGACGTGCAGCGGCGCGCCGTCGGGGCTCATGGCGAACCAGCGGATCCATTGCAGCCCCTGCACCGTCTCTGTGGGCCGTGGCTCCAGCAGGAGCAGCCTCGGCAGCGGGTTGCGACCGATGGCAAAGGTCGAGCGGCTATCGGCGACGGTCTGGAAGAAGCGATCGCGGGCGATCACCCGGAGGCGATACTGGGCGCCCACCGGTAAAAAGGACACCTGCCAGACATAGTAGCCGGTATTCGGCAGCCTCTCGGCCAGGGGCAGCCAGGTCTGCCCGGCGTCATCGCTATACCACAGGTCGATGGTGAGGGGATCGCCGTCGGGGTCCGTCGCTCGCCAAAGCACGATGGCCTGGGTGGTCACCACGGTGGGCTCGGTGGGCCAGAGGACGGTGACCTCTGGCGGGCGATTGTCCACCACGCGAATGCCGCGCACCGCATCGCTGCCCACGGCGCCGGACGGGTCGCGGGCGATGACGCGCAAGGCATAGTCGTTGGCCGGCGGCAGGTCGCCGATCTGCCACACATATTGGCCCTCGTTGTCCAGGCCGCTGGCCAGGGGCTCCCACTCTTCCGAGCCACGGCGCATCTCGATATCGACCTGGACCGGGTCGCCGTCGGGGTCCCAGGCGCGCCACACGATGGGGATCTGACCCTGGTGCACCCCGTCTGACACGGGCGAGAGGAGGGTGATAAAGGGCGGATCGTTGGCGTTGTTGAGCACAAAGGGCGCGCTCTGGAACTCGAACACGTGCACGCCGTCATCGACGAGGAGGCGCAGCCGTCCCGCCGAGCTATCGGGGAACTGGACGCTGTCCCAGCGGTAACGCGCCACCCCAGGAGACAGGCCGGTGGCGAGGTCCTGCGCCACGGGCAACCAGTGGACGCCGTCATTGGGGCTGTACTCCACAGAGACAGCAAGGGGCCGCTCATTCCTCTGGCTGAGCCGCCATTCCAGGATCGGCAAGCCCGAGACCCGCTCCGGCAGACCGGCGGCAAAGGCCGTCGTGGGCGTCGAGCGCGATCCACCGGGATCCAGGTGGACCGCATCGTTGGCGATAGTGACGCCGCGCTCTAGCACGCGAACGCCGCCCTCTACGCCCTCGATGTGGACGACGAGATCATAATGGCCATCAAGGACCGTCCGTGTGTTCCAGGCGATCCCCCATTCCCTGTCGCTCTCGGTATCTTCACCCAGCCAGTACAGCTCGCCCTGCTCGTCACGGAGGTGGGCGCGCATCCTGGCGACGGACATCGGGCCGGTGGTGCGCACGCGCAACAGAGACCAGCCGGATAGGCGCTCGTTCTCTTGCGGCTGGATGATGCTGGCCAGCGGCGCCCTGTTCATCACATAAAGCTCGGACTGGGTGATCAGCACCCGGCGGCCGTCGCGGTGCTGCGCCAACGCATAGAGCTGGTAGACGCCATCAGCCCAGTCGCGGGTATCCCAGGACAGATCCCAAACCCCACCCACAAGCTCCATGGCCCCCAGCGTGGCGACGGGGCCATCCCCCTCCTGGACAAAGAGGGAGATGCCCTGGAGAAACTCGGCGCCCTGAAGCACCATCACCCGCACCTGCTCGACACCGTTGAGCACACGCCCCGCCGCTGGCCGCAGCACGCCAAGCTCGGCGCGCTCCTCGCCGACCAGATAGAGCGGGCTGACCAGGGCTGAGGTGGTGGTCAGCCCCCGGTCGTCGACGGCGGTGACATACAGTTGCCAGTCGTGCCCGTCCAGCGCCTCATCCACAGAGACGCGGATGCGCGCCGTCTGATCGCCGTTGCCGGCCACGTCGTCATCGCACCCCAACCAGATGTGATGCGGCGGATAGGGGGCCAGGTCGCGCTGAAGATAGGCGTCCACCCGTTGGACGGCGATCTGATCGCCGCCATCGGCATGGTCGATCTGCACCACGACCTCTAGCTCTCCGGCGATGACCTGGCCGGCCTGGGGAGAGCGGATGCGCACCGTCGGCAAGACCGCATTCTCGACGCGCAACGGGCGATCGATGTCGCTGACGATGGGCTGGCCGTCGATCAAGCCCATGGGCAGATAGCAGCCGTCGGGCAGGCGGCGGCTGTCATAGGTCAGCGATTGCCGCACCACGCCGCGATCGCTGGGCCGCAGGTTAAAGACGCCGAGATATTCGGTGCGGCCAAAGGCGGGGCCGGAGCCGGGGGTGGACAATGCGTCGGGATCGCAAGCCACAGGCAGCATGTAAAGATGAAGCGGCCCGGCGTCGGCGCCCACGTCGGACACCCGACCCATGAGGGAGAGACTGGCCCACTGTCGAATCGGCTGGGGCCCCTCGGCATGCAGGATCAGGCCCGGCGCATCCGGAGGATACACCCGAAACCAGCCGCTCACGCCCTGCAACACGCGACCCTCGCGGTCGGTGGCCAGCGCCACCACGCGGTAGCGGTCCATCCAGGAGAGCTGGGCGTCGCTCAGGGAGGCCTGCCACCCATCGCAGCCGTCATCATCCACGCCCAACGCCAGCAGCCCGTGATCGCGCAGGTCCCCGACGTGGGGGCCAACGCTGTGGCTCTCGGTTTGCAGATAGAACTCGACCCGCAAAAGCGCGTCGGCGGGCACGTTCGCCTCGGCGCGCACCGCTTCGTCGGCGCGCAGGATCATCCCCTCCCTCGGATGGGTGATCGACAGTTGCGGGGCGGCGGGCTGGGGGGGGAGGGCATAGATCTCGATCTCGCCATCCTCGCCCGTGGCCACCCCGACGAGATGCAACTGCCCCTGGTGATCGATGGCGGCGTCAAGATGCCACGGCGCCGATGGCCCCTCGCTCGACGGCGTTTCATCCGCCGCCGAGGCCTCCGCAGGCGTCGTGCCCAAGATCGCGAGCGGCCTCTTGGAGAGGCGCCAATCCAGAGAGGTGGCGTGCCATAGCGTATCCTCGCGCAGCCAAAAGAGATGGGCCGTGTCATCGGGGCCCACGGCCAGCGCCAAGGGCGCATCCGGCTCCAGATCGGCGTCGATGGCGGTCAGGCGCGACCAGTCGTTGCTGCTGGCATAGTAGAGGCCATCGCCAAAGCGCCAACAGAGGTGTACGCGCCCCTCGGGGCCGGTGAGGATCTGCGGATCACGCCCCACGGCCATCTGCGTGGGCATGGTGCCGTTGCCCGCCGGCGAGTAAAAGAGCAGGCCGTCAAGCCCCAGGGGCACATCGGCCTGTACATCCAGAACCGCCCAGGCAAGATGCGCCCGGCCTTGGGGGTCGATGGCGAGGTCGAGGTCAGAGATGCGCTCGCCCACGGCAAGCTGGATCGTCGAGGTGATATCGCGGCCCACGTCATGGTAGGTGACGCCAAGGTCGACCGCCTGAACATAGTGTACGCCGCCCTGGGCATCGAGGGCCAGGGCCGTCTCCCCCTCGCGATCGAGGGTCAGCAAGGTAGAGGGTTCAGGATCGTCCAGCGGCTGCGCGGCCACAAACAGGGTGTCGGTCTGCGGATAAGACCAGGCCAGGGTCATCCCCGACGCAGGGCTCGGGTGAGCGTATAGCCCGATCTCGCCCTCACCACGGGGAATCTCGTCCAGTGTCTCTATGGCCCATTCGGGCGAGGTAGCCAGACGAACGGCGGAGAGGCCCTCGTCGGTAGCGGAGGGCTCGGCCCAGGCGACAACCACCCGACCGGTTGGCATCGTGACGATGACCGGCAAGGCGTCTATGCCCGAGCTTGTGGCAATCCGCACCCAGCCGCTCTCTGGGGTCTCGGCCTGAACGGGGCTGGCCAAGGAAACCCCGCAGAGCACCAGGATCAGGATCGTGATAGGGATGGTCTTAAACATGGCAACCGTCTCTCGTGGCCTTATTGTAGCGCAAAGCGCACAGGGCCACAATATGACGTTTGCCTCTTGCCCCCTCCCAAAGGTCCGTCGGGGCATCTTTGGGAGGGGGCTCTGTTTGCCTAGTTGGCAACCAAGACGCTATAATGTATCGACAAACACGGTATTTTGCGAGTATGGAGGATCGTCGGCGCCGAGCCATCGGGCGGTGGCGGTGCGCCCGATGAAAGGGGTTTCCTGGAAGAGATATTGCGCATCAACGAGTTTTTGGCGATCCCCATGGCAGAGATCGAGTTTCGTTTTAGCCGCTCTGGGGGACCTGGGGGCCAGCACGTCAACAGAACGGCCTCACAGGTGGAGCTGCGCTTTGACGTCGCCTCTTCCAACAGCCTTACCGACGCGCAAAAGACCCGTATCCGCACCGCGCTCCGCGGCCACATCGACAGTCAGGGCATTCTCCATCTGACGTCGCAGGCCACACCGAGCCAATGGCGCAATCGCAAGGACGTGCTGGACCGCTTTAAAACATTGCTGGCCCAGGCCTTGCGCCCACGCCGCAAGCGTGTGCCCACCCGCCCGACACGCGCCTCTCAGGAGCGCCGCCTGGAGCGCAAGAGGCGCAGAGGGCGCAAAAAAGCGCTGCGTCGTCCCGTTCGGCGCACGGACGAGTGACGGTTGTCGAGGCATGCGTATAGGGCTGCCTCGACGGCCCTTGTAAGGATGACGCTGCGCGTTGACCGACCTGGGAATATCGAGACAGGCGCCTCGGCGCCGTCCTTTATGGGATATATTGGGAGAACAAGATGGCTACGTTAGTTGCATTCGCCAGCCTGCCCTTTGGCCTGCGCGGAGGAGTATACGAGATTTGCACGTCTACGGGGACGGTCTCGGTGCACGTTTCCGAGCTACAGTTCAACCCCTTTTTGGCCATCTCGCCACGCCCCGAGCTTGCGCAGTCGATTCCCGTGGGGGGGCAGGGCGAGGGGTTCACGTCGTACACCTGGTACGATCATCCCTTTGTGTTGCGCGTCGTCTTTGGGCGCAACGTGGCCTCGTTGGGCTCGATCAACTCTTGCGCCACCATCGTCGAGATGCTGCCCTCCGACGACCTTCTGGAGGACGAGGAGGCGCTGGCCATTCGGCGCCGCGACTTTGCCACGCGATCGCTTAACGCGTTTAACAACCTGATCTCTGCCGTGCGCCGCAAGGCCAAGCTCTATCACGTGTTCGACCTGCGCCGCGACGACATTGACCTGACGGTGCGCCGCGAGGATGGCACGGTGCTGCGCGAGGACCCGCTGCAAAGCCGGCTCATCCGCGAGGAGGAGGCGCAGGCCGAGACCTTTGACCTGATGCAATACGATGACGCCTGGTATGAGGGGCTGGACGAGCTGCTGGCCAATGAGGAGCCGGTGGGCCTGGCCGAGGACCTGCTCATCGAGGCCGAGCGCGCCCTGGCCCAGCGCTTTCCCCGCCAGGCCATCGCCACCTGCCACACGGCCATCGAGGCGGCGGCCTCGGCGCTGCTGACCCGTGGCATGCTCAAGCAGGGCCATCCTGACGATCAGATCGACTTTGTGCTCTCGACCCGCAGCCTGACCTCCAAGCTCGACGTCCTCTTGCGCCAGCACACCGGCTTTAGCCTCAAGCGCCACCACCGCGAGCTGTGGCGCGCCTTTAACCAGCTCAACGACCTGCGCAACGATATCGTCCATCGCGGCAAAGAGCCCACAAACCATGACGCCGAATTTGCCCTTCAGGCGGCCCGTGAGCTGTTGCGGTGGCTGAACATGGTGCGCCAGCGCAACAAGTAACCCTCCCACCAACCTATAACCGGTGGATGATCCTTTCTCGAATGCCCCAAATGGGGAACAAATCGCTGACGTCCTGCGTTTGAGCCTTGTCGGTACGATATCCATGACGGGAAAGGACACGAACCATGAAGAAGCAAACTCTCACGATCATCACTGTACTGGTGACGCTGGCATTGGCCGGCGCCGTCGCCTGGAGCGCCTGGGGCCAGCCTGCGGCCTCCATCGCCGCGAGCCCCTCTGTGGAAAGCGCCTCGCCGACCCTGTCGCGCACCATCACCGTGGTGGGCAAGGGCTCGGTCAAGATCCAGCCCGATATGGCGGCGCTGAACCTGGGCGTGCAGACGATGGGTCCGACGGTCAAGGAGGCCACCGGCGAGGCGGCGGAGACGATGGACGCCATCCTGGCCGCCCTCAAGGCGGCGGGCATCGCCGACAGGGACATCCAGACCTCGGGGTACAACGTTTGGGCGGATGCGAACCATGGACCAGAGCGGCTGGTCGAGCAGCAGATGACCTACCGCGTCAACAATAACGTCCGCGTCCTCGTCCGCGACCTCGACACGGTGGGCACGATCCTCGATGTGGCCATCGAGGCCGGCGCCAACGCCATCCACGGGGTAAGCTTTGGGCTGGCCGAGCCAGAGACGCTCG
>SKLG01000505.1 GCA_007123335.1 Anaerolineae bacterium
GATGATATTGCTGCCTATCTCCTGGGTAAACCTACCGGCGTCCGCCACAACTCTTGCACCCTCTAGTGCTCATATTCAGGTGGTGCACCTCGCACCATTTGCTGAAGACGCTAGTGTAACCATCACCCTAAATGGTACGCCAACCTTGACCGATTTCGGCTACGGCGATTCTACCGCATATCTTGAGGTCCCATCTGGGGAATATCTAGTAGAGGTCACTCCAACCAGCGCCACAACCGCCGCAATCTCTGCTACACTCACTATCCAAGATGATACCTTCTACACGGTTGTTGCTTACGGTGACGGCGTTAATCAGGACCTCGATCTGATGCTCCTTGAAGATGACCTGTCACCACCGGATGCAGGTTCCTTCAAGATTCGTCTGGGCCATCTGGCCCCCTTTGTCTCGGGGCCGGCAACCGCCGACGTGCGCCTGGCAGATGGCACGCCTGTTCGAGAGAATGTTGATTTCGGCGACGTGACCGCCTACCTGGAACTGCCGATTGGTACGTATGATCTGATTATCACTACGCCTGGTGGCGATGTCACCCTGCTCAATCCAGCCCCAGTAACTCCCGGCGAGGGGGATATCTTCTCGGCCCTTGTTTCGGGTGATGGCGTTAACCAGAACCTGGCCGTATTCGCCTTGCCCGCGGGTGCGGAAGGATTCTTTCTCGATGAAATGATGCCGCCGGAGCTGATGGCGCGTGTGCGGGTCGTGCACGCAGTCGCCGATGCCCCGCCGGTCAGCATCCTGGTTGATGGCATGCTGGTGCCAGATCTGGAGAATATTGCGTTCAAAGATGTGACCGACTATGTTTTCGCGGCGCCGGGGACGTATACGATCACCGTTGCCATACCCCCCGATCTCACTCCTGTGCTGACCGAGACGCTGACGGTGGAGGAGGGCGAATACTATACGCTGGTCGCCTTGGGCACCGTTGACGATGAGGACGATTTCCCCCTCAGCCTTATGGTGTTCGTCGACGACAACGAGCTGCCGCCGCCGGGTATGGCCCGGGCACGCTTCTTCCACCTGATTCCTGGCGCGCCCGAGGTCGATATCGCCGTCAAAGATGGTCCGGCATTGCTGACGGATGTCGCCTACAGTCAGGTCAGCGAGTATATCGAGGTGATCGCTGGCACCTATGACCTTGAGGTACGGCCAGCGGGGGTACCGTTGCCGATTTCACTTCCTGGTGTGTTTTTGGCTCCCGACACGGTATATAGCTTTTTCGCCGTTGGCACCGTAGCGTCACCTCAGATCATCCAGCATGTGGATGCAACAGCGCCCGAGCCGGCCTACATCTTGTACTTCCCCTTCGTCAACAACCCCTAGCGCGCTTTGTATCCTCGCTATCCTGCATTTCTGCGCCGGACCCGCCACAGCGGGTCCGGCGCGAATATTGTGGCAAGGAGTTGTCTGCTGCTTGTAGCGGTGATTGCCTGGCTCTATGGCGTGGTCGTCGCCTGCATCAGCAGCGGCAGATGGACGCGACGCTGCATCATCCTCTCAAGCGCCTGAAATGCCGCGATGACCTCCAGAGCGTTGAACGTGCAATGGCCGTGCACATTGGAGCGAATGTGGCGATGGAGTGAGGCGCTCCCGGCCTGCGCTACCTTTTCCCGATAGAGCGTGGCATGCCAGTAAGGCACCACAAAGTCGCCGGTGGTGTGCAGCGTGACGAGAGGGCGCACCAGTGCGCCGGATGTCTGGTAATGCGCCTCTATCTCATCGATGGCCGTCTGGTCGGCGGCGATCCTCACAACGCCGTTGTTCAGCGCCGCGTCGTCCTCCGAACCGCTATAGATGCGCGTCATGTTGTCAAAGGGCTGGCCACCGAGCTTGTCTTTGGCGTCCTCGGTGGCAAAGACATTGTACCAGAGCAACCTCTCGATGGTGAGGGTGCTGGTGGGTGGATCGAATGTATACGGCGAGGCGTCCATCACCGTGAGGAACTGTGTCACCGAGATCGCGTTGGTCGGATCCGAGATTGCGGGCTCGATCGTGGAGGAAAAGAAATGGGTGGTCCAGCTCTCCATCAGGTCGGGCGGGATCGACACCGGGCCCTCCGGCATCAATCCGGGGAAGAAATAGTCAAAGACGACGCGAGAATCGCCAAAATAATCCACCTGCGCCCTGAAATCGCCATAGGGGCCACATGTGGCCAGTCCCCCGTCAAAGATGTCGGGATGACGCTCGATGGCCAGGGTGGTGATCAACCCCCCCTCAGAGACACCGGTGAGTAGCACATCCGTGGGTGTGGTCTTGAGCGATTCAAAGATGTCGACCAGGTCGATGAGGTCCTCGATGGCCGGCAGCACGGCCAGTCCGTTCATCGAGTAGCTGTTCGCCGCAAAGGCATAGCCCATGCTCGTCACGAGATCATGGACGCCAATAGGGCCGGTGGGGCCGGGGAGGAACATCTGATCCATCGGGATCTCGATGGGCCGATCGATGGCCACATAGCCGTGGGCGTAGAGCAGCAGTTTACCATTCCATGGCGGCTGCCCTTCGTCCGGCATGCAGAGGATATAGACCGAGCCGCTATCCTGGGTGCCCTCTATGCAGTTGGGCGGCGGTGACCAGGTGGCTTGCGCCGCGGGCCTTGAGAGGGGTATGCAGGCGGCAACCAGGAATATCAGGAGCGCGAGCACTCTCCCGGTCGTCGTCATGGCTGTTTTTCTTCCCACAGCATGCTCCTTTTCCTTTCAGCGGACAGCGGATGTGTGCTGATGATGCCATTATTGCAGGCTGGCTATCTCTCAATCAAGCACTTGCAACGGCTCCACTCCTAGCCCCTCGGCAATGGCGTTGTGCGAAGCGAGGACGTCCTCGGCGATGGGGATGCCGTCGCGGCCATACTCCTCCGCCTTGCGCCGCTCCGGCTCGCCGGGTATCAGGATCTCCTCGTGGCCCGGCGCCAGCGGGATGGAGCGCATAAAGCTCACCAGTTCGTCGATCCGCGCCCGAAAACGCTCCGGCGGCATAAACGACGAGACGTCGATGGCGCCGAGGAAATGGCCCGTCTTTTGCGGCAGGGTGATGTCGCCATACAGATTGTTGATATGTGGCCCAAACTCGGCGTCGGTGAGGATGGAGGCGAGGATCTCGGCGATCAGCGCCAGGCCATAGCCCTTGTAGCCACCCAGGGGCAACATCACCCCCTTGTCGCCGACCACCGGGTCGGTGGTAGGATAGCCCTTCTCGTCCAGAGCCCAGCCCTCGGGGATCGGCTTGCCCTCCATGATAGCCAGCAACAGCTTGCCCTTGGCCACCACGCTGGTGGCCATATCAAAGATGATATCGCCATGCTCGCCGCCGGGGATGCACCAGCACAGCGGATTGGTGCCCAGCGCCCGCTCCCGCCCACCGTGGGGCGGCTGCAAGGGGACGCTGGCCGTGGTGCTAAAACCGATCATGTCGTGCTCCAGCGCCATGCGCGCCGTGATGAACGCCGCGCCATAGTGGGACGAGTTGCGCACCGCCACCCAGCCGCTGCCCTCTTCTTTGGCGATGTCGATGGCCAGCCCCATGCCGTGCCGAGCCACCAACGCCCCGGCGCCGCCGTCGCCGTCGAGGATGGCCGTGCTCTTGTGTCGTTTTAGCAGTGTGATCTGCGGGTCCGGGTTGGTGCCTTTGGCTTGCAAACGCTGGACATAGATGGGCATCAGCCGTGAGACGCCGTGGCTGCCCATGCCGTGCAGCTCACCCTGGGTGAGATTGTCGGCCAGCGCGTCGGCGGTGGCCTCGGTGGCCCCGGCGGCGGCGAACACGTCGTGGGCAAAGCGGTAGAGTTCCTCTGCGGTAACGCGGTGATAGACGACCATGCGGATTCGGTTCCTCCCTCGCAGGTGAGTGAATGGATGGGATCGAGGCTATGGTATGACTCTGACCATGGCTATTCGTCGGCGCCCACCGTGTCGTCCAGCGGCAACCCTACCTTCTTGTAGAGTGCTCGCCGTCCGGCCTTGTCCCCCTCGGCGACAATCCAGGCATACTCGGCGACCTTCTCGGCCACCTCGATGGGCACCACGACGACGCCGTCGCCGTCGGCCACCACCAGATCCCCTGGGCGCACCAACACGCCGCCCACGGTGATCGGCCGCCCCTCGTCGATCAGCTCCAGCCGCCCCGGGCGGATCGTCTTGGTGATCAGCCGCGAATAGACCGGCACTTTTTGCTTGATCAGCTCATCGGTGTCGCGACACCCGCCGTTGGTCACCGCGCCCACCGCCCCGGCGGCGATCCAGCTCAGGGCGTTGTTGGAGCCGATATAGCCCACATCCAGGTCCTGTCCATCGATGACAATCATGTCGCCCTCCTGAATCTGGTCGCGGTGCGGTCCCTGAGCCAGATCGCGATACCAGGAGCGGATGAACTCACTGGCCTCCTCAGGATTACGCGGCGTGATGGGGCGGTTCGTGGGGCCAAAGCGCACCGTGTGGGCAAAGCCATAGATGCGATGGCTGAACCCCTCAATGTCGCGCCACAGCGGGCGAATGTCGGGGCTCATGTTGCCTCGGTCCCATAGCCCCATATAGTCTATGCCATCCGACACGTCGGTCACTCGCAGGCCGCGATAGCGCTCGAGCAATGCTTGGCGTGTCTCATCCATCGGAATCTCCTTTCGGTTGTGTGGACCTAAGGTGCCGGGCACTTCAGAAAGTGCCCGGCACCTTCATCGGGCGATAGGGCTGGGCGAAAAAGCCGCGCACCGGCTCCCCGGTGGATTGCAGCACGCGCAGGCCGTCCTCTGTCTCTGTCGTTACAAAGGTCGGCTCGATGTTGGGGTGGTTAGGATCATACAGGTTGATCGTCAATCTCCCGAGATCGTCTCGGCCATAGCCCGTCGCCACCACCTGATGGTTGATAAACGGGCTGGCCGGGCCTCGACGGCGCGCATAAGGACGCCGGTCCTCATCATCGCGCGAGATATCGCGCAGCACTATCAGCACCACCGGTTCCCCGCGATCCAGAGCGTACAAGATGCGCGGCACTTGCACGCCCACTGTCCATGCTGCGACGTGCTCGTTGCGGGCCAGCATCCACAGCCCCAGTCTTGGTAGCACGCTGGGCTGGCTGACGCTGTCGATCTGGCGACGCAGGAGAAAGCGATAGAGGGGGCTACCCGTCGGCGGCGCCTCGGTCAGCGGCGGGATGAACTGCCCGCCATAGTAATAGTCCAGCGCCGCAAAGCACATCCCGCCGCACAAGCCATAGATAAAAGCGTCGCGGGCTAGACCACCCAGTGGCAGGGCAAAGGCGTTGGCAAAATGGAACCCCTGGGTGGCGCTGAACCCGGTGTGTATGATCTGCATCGCGTGCTCCCTCCAACGCAGCGTGGGCGCCGCTCGCCTTGCGTCAGCGCTGGATGGTCACCTCGCGGCCCTGTTGCGCCGAGGCAAAGACGGCATCGATGATGCGCATCAGCTCGACGCCATGTTGGGCGCTGGCCTCCGGCGGGCAATCCTCCAGGATGCAATGTATAAAGTGGACGATGGCGCCGCTGGAGCCGGCATCCGATTCATCTCGCGGATAGAGCCTGGGGCTCATCTCGACCAGATGGCCGGCCACATCTTTGAGCGCCAGCGCCTCAAAGTCATACCCCTCGCCTCGGTTGCGCTGGATGACCGCCCCATCGTCGCCATAGATCCCCGTGAACATCTCCTCCTGCCTTTCGGTGCCGCCGGCCCACGAGGCTTCTAGCGTCAGGGTGACACCATTCTCCAGGCGGATGAACGCCACGGCTAGATCCTCCACATCATAGCGCAGGCCCGACTCTTTCGCCAGGCGAGCGCCCAGCAGATCATGGGTTGACGCGCTGACTGTCAGCGCTCGCGGATAGTCCATCAACCACAACGCCAGATCGAGCCGGTGCACGCCCAGATCGATGAGCGGCCCACCGCCCGAGAGCTCCTTGATGCCGAACCAGCCGCCCATCTTGGGGATGCCCCGGGTGCGCAGCCAGCGGGTCTTGGCATAGTAAAGCTCCCCGAGGTGCCCCTCTTCCACATAGCGTTTGAGGAACCGGGCCGGTTTGGTGAAACGATAGTTGAAATGAATCATCAGCTTGCGCCCGGTCTCGCGGGCCACCTGGGCCATCTCTTCGGCCTGTTGGGCGTTGATGGCCATCGGCTTTTCGCAGAGTACGTCCAGTCCGGCGCGCAGCGCGGCGATGGTCACCGGCGCGTGCAAGACGTTGGGCAGCGCGACGCTGACGGCGTCCACCTTGCCGCTCTCAAACAGCGCCTCATAGCTGGTATAGGTCTCTGCCTGCGGATACAGAGCGCCGTACTCGGCCAACAGACCCTCGTCGAGATCGCAGAGGGCCACCAGTTCGGCCTGCGGCAATGCGCTATACCAGCGGGCATGATGGCGGCCCATGCCCAGGCCGATGACGCCGATGCGGACGCGGTTTGCGACGGCGATCCGATCGCCCTTTTCTTTGTTTGCCATCTCACCTCGTGATCAATGTGGGTTAGAATGCCAAGGCGCAGCCGTCGTTGCGCGGCTCCGAGCCGGCCATCAACGCGCCGGTCTCTGGATGGATCAGGATACCCTGCCCGCCGCCATAGTTTCCGCCGGCGCGAAGGGTCAGGTCATGGCCGCGACGGCGCAGCCCAGCATAGACATCGTTGGGCAGATGAGGCTCAATGAAGAACCTGCGGCCCCCCTGATAGTTAAAGCGGGGCATATCAAAGGCGCGCTGCACATTCATGCCATGATTGACGATATTGGTCAACACCTGCACATGGCCCTGGGCTTGCATAAACCCGCCCATCACGCCGTAGCAGAGATAGAGGGCTTTACGGCCAGCGCCATCGCTTCGCGTGACCATGGCCGGGATGATCGTATGGAAAGGACGCTTGTCTGGCGCGATACAGTTGGGATGCTGAGGATGCAGGGAGAACCCGTTGCCCCGGTTCTGCAGCATGATGCCGGTGCCATCGGCGACGATTCCCGAGCCAAAGTTCATATACAGGCTGTTGATAAAGGATACTGCGTTGCCCTCGCCATCGACGACGCTGACATACACCGTGTCGTGGCTGGTCGGCGGCATGCCGGCCCTTGGGTCGGCGATGGCACGGTCCATATGGATGAGATCGCGCCGCTGTTGCGCAAACTCGGCCGAGAGAAGACCCCGCACCGGCACCCTGGCTCGTTGCGGATCGGCCACATAGCGAGCCGAATCGGCCATGCCCAGCTTGATCGCCTCCATCTTGAGATGAAAAGCGTCGGCTGACGCAAAGCCCGTCTCGCTCAAGTTATAGTCATTCAGGATGTTCAGCGCGATCAGCGCAGCGATGCCCTGACCTGGCGGGGGACACTCGTACACCCGATAGCCGCGATAGTCGGTCGAGATAGGCTCCTCCCAGCAGGAACAGTGCTCGTATAAGTCGCGATGGGTGAGCAGACCGCCGTGCCTTTCCGACGTGGACACGATGGCGTCAGCGATGGGTCCGCGATAAAAAGCGTCGGGGCCCTGCTCAGCCAGCGAGCGCAGGCTCCTGGCCAGGTTCGGCGAGCGAAAGCGCTCCCCAGGACGGGGTGTGCGTCCGTTGACCAAGTAGGTGCGTGCCGCCTCGTGGTATTGCCTGAGCAGATCCTGACATCCCAGCCAGCTTATGCTGATCCGTTCCGAGACGGGGAAGC